>CAXSIG010000281.1:0-2054 GCA_964237255.1 uncultured Bryobacteraceae bacterium | reverse complement strand
CTGACCGTGAATGCGATCATCCCCGCTCCCCTATTCGGCACCGTGGTTCCCAGTGTGGAGAAAGAAGAACGCGCGCGATTTTACCGCGATCGCCAATCCGAAGCCAATCGGGGACGCGTCAGTCTTACCGACGTCGAAGACCCGACGTTAAACAGTAGTGCGGAAATCAAGTTAGACGGAAGCTTTTCGTTTCGAGGAGTATCGCCGGGGCGGTATCGTGTGGCCGTACTAAGCAGGCAGTGGATTCAATCGGTTGCTCTTGATGGGGTGACATCGGATGGGCAAGAAATCGAGATCAAACCAGGGGCCGGCGGTACGCTCGAAATCCACACAGGAATGGAAACCGGAACAGTTTCCGGAGAACTGCAAGGCTTACCTGCGAACGTGACCAACATTCACTTCTTCTCTACGTTTCCAGGTCCATCGAATGCGGTTTCACAAAACGACATGGGGGAATTGCTCGTGCGAAACGGGCACTACTCGGTACAGATGCTCCCGGGACGTTACCTGTTTTACGCCACAATCCCAAGCGTGGTCGACGACTTCATGTCCATTGTCGAAAATGAGAATCTGGCATCGCGCGGCGAAGAAATCGATGTTCGTCCCGGCAAAGAAGTGGTGCGGAACGTGAAGGTGATTACCGCCGAGGATATTCGGAAAGAGAATCCTTAAGGGAAGCGTTAGTTCGCCGTTGGAAGTTGTACCTTGACGATCTCCATTACCGGAAGGAGTTCATGGTCGGCTTTCAGTTGCAGTCCCAACTGTTGCTGAAGCGCCTCGAAGATGGAGGGCAGGTCGTCTTTGGCTGATGAAATTTGCGGTTGAGATGGCCCGTTGACAGACGCGATATTCGTGGGCTGAATGCCGGACCACGACAGCGTGAAATCGAACTCGCCTTCAATACCCGTTTTATCGATTACCGGCTTTCCGACATCGCTTCTTACTTCGTTCGAAAGCTGTTTAGCCAACGCGGCCATTGTCGCTCGTTGAGACGTATAAGATCTCTTACGTGCGTGTCGAATCAGGTACGGCTTGTCCGTATTACGCACAAGCTTGTCGCTGCCGGGAAGTCTTACCAAAGCATAGGTAGCGGTTGCTCGTCGTCCAACGCTGGTTTCGAGTTGAAACCTCTCGGCGAGGAGTTGTTGCACCATCGTCTTCTTGACCGGCGTTTCCATCTTTGCCGGATCCTGCTCAACCGGACCGTCAGCTGTTGCCTCAATATCGAAGCGGTCCCGAGACCCCCATGCCGGTGACCCTTGAATCCGGTCTTCGGGGATGTCGTACGCAAAGGCGATCAGGTTCAGCAAAGTAAAACCGGAGGCTTTGAACCTTCCGGCCGGCAAGTGGTACAGAATGCCGGTGGCGGCCGAACTCTTCTTAACGGAAGCCACATCGAAGGCTGTGGTTTGTCCTCGAACCTGATCGGCTGCCCCCAGTGCGAACGAAAAAACGAATGCCGCGATCGCGAAACGGTGTAGGTCCTTGGATTGCGGCATTCTGAATGGCTCAATCTCTAATCTCACTGCCGAACAAGTGGGACACGGATTCCAGCGGATTATGTGAATCGCCGCCATGCTTCGTAGGCACTAATTCACGCCGCATTTTTTCCAGCGTCATCGATTGGACTAACACTCGTCCCGGTCCAGTCAACGTGGCGAGAAACAAGCCTTCACCGCCGAAGATTGCTGTCTTTACTCCGCCCACAAACTCGATGTCGTAATCGACCGATTCATCGAACGCCACAATGCAACCGACACTGATTTGCAGACGTTCGCCGGGGTTTAGATTGAACTCAATAAAATCGCCGCCCGCATGGATGAAAACAGTACCGGGGCCGGTCAGCTTCTCCAGGATGAAACCTTCGCCTCCGAAAAAGCCCGCGCCCAAGCGCTTCACCAGCGCGACCGATAATGTCACGTTCGGTTGGGCGAATAAGAACGCATCGCGCTGCGCAAGAATCGATTGACCGGCGGCCAGGTCGATAGCCTGAATACGGCCCGGATAGCTTCCGGCGAAACCTACTTCCGCACCCTGCCCATCGGCGCGGAAGT
>CAXSIG010000280.1:0-7219 GCA_964237255.1 uncultured Bryobacteraceae bacterium | reverse complement strand
GGCAGCGCCAGCGCGTATCGATTGCGCGCGCTATCCTGGCCGACCCGCGAATTCTGATTCTGGACGAAGCGACCTCCAGTCTCGACTCCGAATCGGAAGCTCTGATACAAGCGGGATTGTCCTTCCTGATGCAGGGAAGGACCACGTTCGTGATTGCGCACCGGTTAAGCACCATCCGTCGTGCCGATCAGATTCTCGTGATTGAAGGCGGTCGCGTTGCCGAGCGCGGTACCCATGGCGAACTCTACGCGGCGGAAGGCCGGTATCACGATCTGTACACGCGGCAACATGGGTTAGAGCGGAATCTCTTTCTTGCACCGGGCGAAGGAGGTTAACCTATTCCTGTATCGCGCAAGTAGCAACTAAGCAAACGACATTTACGATCCACTATGAAAATGCCAGAATCAAAGGTCGGTCGCTATATGTCCGCGGGAACGGGTATCCCATTCGCCGCCATCTCAATTAACTTATCTTCAAACTCGGTATTCAATTTCGGGGTTTTCTTCTGGCGTTGATACCAAAGATAGGTTTCGTGCAGCCCCGTATCAAATGGCGTTGGGACTAACTTCAGCACACGCTTCAATTTCCCCATTGCTTCCGTAATCGGCGGTAAGTCGAATAACTCACCAAAGTAATTCGCATCACCTGTAGGAGTTCCCCCCGCCTCGGCGATTCTGTCACGCGGTATTTTCACCGTCGTTAGCTTTTTCTTAGCCGCCTTCGCCAACGCCTGGAGCAACTCTAACTGAGTAATCGGCCGCTCCATCCCGATGTTAAACGCCTCGCCGACTGCCCCGGAGTCCGTCATGGATTTCAGCATCGCCGCGATCAGGTCTTTGATATAAACGAACTGCATCAAGCGCCCACCATCGCCCGGTAAAATCAACGGACGACCCGCGCGTAGCCGGTCCCAAAAAAACGACTCCCGGTAGAACGGGTTTTCCGGTCCGTAGATAAACGGAGGTCGAAACGTGACCACGGGGAAACCGTTGCGCTGGTGCATGCGGAATAACATGCGCTCCGTCATCGCCTTGTTCCGAACGTAGTTGTCCTGCGCGTCGTCCGGGGATCGTCCTCATAGTGATTCAGCCCTTCGCCATAAGTCGAGATTGACGACATATAGATATAACGCGTAATTCGGTCGCCCAGCGCGTTGATCGTGCCTTCAATCTGCTGAACGTTGGTACCGCGCTCCCAATCGTAGGCATTGTCGAACACGATTTCGAAACGCCGGCCTTCGAGCGCCTGTTTCATCTGCACAGGGTCGTTGCGGTCGGCCTGTATGTTGTCGACCTTCTTACCGAAGGCGTGCTTCGGCTTACGATGCAGGATCGTAACGCCATGACCGGCTTTTACCAAATCGGGAACCAAACGATTGCCAAGAAACGCGGTTCCGCCAATTACAAGGACTCTCATCTTTTTATCAAGCCGGACTTAGTCGTAGTACTCCATCCCCAAGTGGGTTATCATCTCTTCGCCTTTCATCCAGCGAAGCGTGTTCTTCAACTTCATCAGTTGGATGAATAGATCGTGTTCGGGGTACAGCCCGGGGGCCGTCATAGGCGCTTTGAAGTAGAACGACAGCCACTCCTGTACACCCCGCATCCCCGCGCGCTGCGCCAGGTCCATAAACAGGACTAAGTCGAGAACAAGCGGCGCCGCCAGGATGGAATCGCGGCAAAGAAAATCGACCTTGATCTGCATCGGATAGCCCATCCACCCAAAGATATCGATGTTGTCCCAGCCCTCTTTCGCGTCGCCGCGCGGAGGGTAATATTTGATCCGAACCTTGTGATATAGATCTTTGTATAACTCCGGATACAAATCCGGCTGCAGGATATATTCCAGCGCCGATAACTTGGATTCTTCCTTTGACTTAAACGACCCCGGATCGTCCAACACTTCGCCGTCGCGATTGCCCAGGATGTTAGTCGAAAACCACCCGGGCATTCCCAACATCCGGCTCTTCAGCCCGGGAGCGAGAATCGTTTTAATCAGCGTCTGGCCCGTTTTGAAATCCTTGCCGCATACGGGAACTTGCCGCTCCCGCGCCAGTTCCAATAGAGCCGGAGTATCCACGGTTAAGTGAGGAGCTCCGTTCGCGTAGGGCACGCCCATCTTCAGTGCCGCATAAGCGTAAATTTGGCTAGGCGAGATTTCCGGATCGCTCTTCTCCAATCCGCATTCAAAGTCTTTCAGCGTTGCATGAACGGCCGCCGGCTTATGAAATACTTCCGTCGATCCGCACCAGATCATGGAAAGTCTCTCGGCCCCGGTTCGCTCCTTAAACTGCCGCATGTCGTCCATCAACATTTCGGCATGCGCGCGCTTTGAGTCTTTCGGCTTCACGTTGGGGCCGCTGATCCGCTTGACGTATTCCTGGTCGAACACCGCTTTCATCGGTTGAATTGCGGAAAGCGGCTCCTTCAACTGCTCTAGCGTGCCCTTTTCCAAAACCCCGGCATGCATCGCTGCTTCGTAGCAGTTGTCTTCGTAAATGTCCCAACAGCCGAACGTCAGGTCCTCCAGTTTGGAAAGAGGAACGAAGTCTTTTATTCGTGGAGAGTTGTTGTCCGTCCGTTTGCCTGGTCGGATGGTTGACATCTGGGTCACGCTGCCGATCGGCGCTGCTATCCCGCGCTTGATCGCCTCGACACCCGCGATCAGAGTCGTCGATACCGCCCCCATTCCGGGGATTAGGATGCCGAGCTTCCCCTGTGCGGGCGCGATCTTCGTGCTCTGTCTTTCTTCCAAACCGATTTATGCTCCTACGCGAAATGCGGCGTTTCCACCGGGGCCGGAACGCGGCAATTTGCTATCATAACAATCTCAATGCGTGAGCGCGCAACGCCCCTATTGAGCGCCATCATCGCCGACGACGAACCGCTAGCGTCCAGTGAATTAACCTTTCTGCTCAAGGATTTCACGGATGTGGAGTTGCTTGCAACTGCGAGTAATGGCCTGGAAGCAATTGATCTGATCGAACGGTTGAATCCGGACATTGCCTTCCTCGACGTACAGATGCCCGGCCTGGATGGTTTAAGCGTGGTTCGCAAACTGCGCGAGCGGCAGCCTGACGACCTGCCGTACTTCATCTTTTCTACCGCTTTCGAGCAATACGCGGTGGAGGCGTTTCAACTGGAAGCGCTCGATTATGTATTGAAACCGATTGAAAAAGAAAGACTGGCTGCCACCCTGGAGCGCGCTCAGCGCCATGTCCAGGAGCGTCAAATCCCTGAGCGGATGCCGATTGAGCAGCCCGATACGCCGCCACATTCGAAATTAGTGGTGCGATCGGGAACACGCAACTTGATTGTCGACACCGCCGACCTGATCTACGCCACAATCCAGAATGGCGTGATTTCCCTGGTCACTCGCGTAGGCGAGGGCCTCTCGAATTACAAAACTCTGGACGAACTCCAAGCCAGCCTTGACCCGGCCGTTTTTTGGCGCACACACCGTTCTTACTTGGTGAACATCAATAAGATTAGGGAAGTTATTCCCTGGTTTAATGCCGGTTACCAAGTTCGAATGAGCGACAAAAAAGGGACCGAGGTTCCGGTCAGCCGCGTCCAGACTCGCAGGCTTCGCGAACTTCTGAAGCTATAAAAAAAGGGGGGCACAGAGCATGTTCGCTCGCGCCCCTTCTTGTGACTGTCGCGAAACTAAGCGCCAGTGTAGTTGATTTTCGCGACTCCCGTAGAGTTCGTCCCGAATCGGTCACCGACCGTTAAGGAGAAGTAATAGAGTCCAGGTCCGCCATTGAAAGTTACGGTTGGAGTTGGGCTATTTCCATCGGAAATTGTAGCGGGCAGCCCGCCCAAAGCCACTTCCCAGAGATACATGGTCGGGAGGGATCCGTCCGCTGCAACAGACTTAGTCGCGTCCAGCTGATAAGTCTTTGTCGAAATCGTAAGAATGCCTGACGGCGGGATACCTGGCGCAATGGCGCTTGGAGGAAACGCCGAGCATGATGCGATGAATCTAGCGGCGGCATTTAAGATATCGGTAGCGGATGCAGTTGGGTCGAACGCATTGGGGAACGGACTTACCCCATTCAACAAATTCAGATAAGAAGCGTGTCGTGCCTCAACCGTGGCGATGGTCGCAGCGGCCGTACGAAGGTTCGCGGCGCTAATCTGAGAAATCGCTCCGTCATACGCGCTGACGCCCGTATTCTCCAACAGCATCGCGGTAGCAAGAAACGCATCCACGCTGCTGAAGGTTCGCGAGTCTCCCCCATACGGCTGAAACCCATAGCAGTCAATTGGGGCCAGTGTGCCGCCAAGCTGCATAATCGTCGCTGAAAGCTGACCGACGTGAGTCATCTCGTGGGAAGCAATGGTCTGAACGTACGTGAAAACGTTTCCAGCCTGCGCAGGAGTAAAGCTGCTCAGCAGAACCGAACCTGTGGTGTATGAGGCCGCGCTCGGGAACCGTTGGAGAGCTTGCTGATAAAACGTTGACTCAAGACGCTCTAAGCGAAGCGCAAAATTCAAAATATCGAGATCGCCACTACTCGTCTGCGCTTCTAACGTCCCCGCTCCAACCACTCCGGCCGTTGCGAGAAGCGCGCCGGCGTTGGCGAAGAAGTCTCTGCGGGACCGTGCCCGCGCGTCTACACTAACAACCTTATCCATTTCAGATCTCCTGTGGCATACGCGTGGCAATTCAGCCACCAACGATGCATAAAAATTAACAAGCTTTTACAATATCTGTATTGTCTCTCACTTAAATCGTAATTCCAGCTTTCCATAGCGTAAATGCAAATGCTTGTCGGAAATAAAGCATCCATGCGTGTTCGGGGGACATGTACGAGGATTCTCGCGGCGAACCAAACACCTGAATTCCCTGGTGTTGCAGCATTCTCTTCGCCCGGAAAATATGATAACCGTCGCTCACCAGAATGCAGCTGTGAAGCTGCATTCTACTCATTCTTTCCGAAGCCGCGGTGATGGATTGCATGGTGGTGGATCCATCGCTCTCCGTAATGATTGCAGTCGCTGGAATCCCGCGATCCATTAGATAACTCCGTCCGACATCGGCCTCGGTAAACGTGGGATCGCCACCGCGCCCTCCCGTGGTCATCACAAGCGGCGCCAGGTGTCCCTGCCAAAGTAACAAGGCATGATCCAAACGCGCCCGAAGCACGGGAGAAGGCCGCCCGCGATATTCCGCGGCGCCCATTACGATAATGAGGTCGGCGGATTGCGCCTGGTCGCGCGTCGATTCCACCCGAATCCGCAGCGCCAGTGAAAACAAATAGACGAGCACCAGCACCACGGGCACGCATCCCAGAAACAAAGCGATTAAGGTGCGCTGCGGTATTCTGATCTCAACATTGTAGAGGGGGGAAGCCGCTGCCCGTCTATCACTCTATTTCAAGCCCATCTAACCCCCTGTTGAAAGATGTCCGCAAAGCCATCGCGAAAGGCACGCTTACGGAAGACGGCCATTGCGTGGCGGAAAGCTTTCATCTTCTGGAAGAAGCGCTGCGAAGCCGCGTGGCTGTGCCGTCCGTAATAGCCTCGGAAAATGTGCGGGATCGATTGCATGGTTTACTGGCTGAAAATAACCGCATTCAGCTGGCGCTCCTTCCGGATCGCGTTTTCGAATCCGTGGCCGGAACGGGATCTACGCAAGGCGTGATGGCATTAGTGAAGCCTCGGTCCTGGCGCATCGAGCAACTGTTTACCGCCTGTTCCCTGGTCGTAGTCCTTGACGCCGTTCAGGATCCTGGAAACGCGGGAGCGATGGTGCGCGCAGCCGAAGCGTTCGGCGCGACCGGCGTCATCTTCGGAAAAGGATCAGCCGGCCCTCACCACCCGAAAACGCTGCGTGCCTCCGCTGGATCGTTGTTCCGTGTCCCGTACGTCGCCGCAGTGGAACCTGCCATCGCACGCGCGGCGCTCGATGCGAACCGTCTGTGCAATTTCGTTGCGGAGCCGGGGCCCCACGCCGATTCGCTCGACACCTTGGATTTTCGCCAACCGTGCGCGTTTATCATCGGCAATGAAGGCAGCGGTGTTCGGGCCGAATTCCGTGCCGGTTCCACACCTGTCACCATTCCGACCGAGAAAGTGGAATCCCTGAACGCCACCATCGCGGGAGCAATATTTCTATACGAAGCCCACCGGCAGAGGCGCAATGGACCTGTTTGAGAGCGTCTCCACACCTCTTCCCTCTAAAGGTGCTCACATTCCCCTGGCTGAGCGAATGCGCCCGCAAACCCTCGAAGACTACCAGGGCCAAGAGCACATTCTAGGGCCGGGTAAACCACTCCGCTCCCAGATTGAACGCGACACACTAACGTCCGTCATTCTTTGGGGCCCTCCCGGCGTTGGCAAAACGACTCTTGCCTACATTGTTGCGAAGCAGTCGAAATCGGAGTTCCTCCCCTTCAGCGCGGTACTGAGCGGCATCAAAGAAATCAAAGCCGTGATGGCCGATGCCGAGCGGTTCACGCGCTTGGGCCGTCGGACCATCCTCTTCATTGACGAAATTCATCGCTTCAACAAAGCGCAGCAGGATGCATTCCTTCCCTATGTGGAGCGCGGCGACATCGTCCTGATCGGCGCCACCACGGAGAACCCCTCGTTCGAGGTCAACGCGGCGCTGCTCTCCCGGTCGAAGGTGTTTGCGCTACGTTCGCTGACTGTTCCTGAGGTTGTCCGTCTCCTGGAACAAGCGCTCGCGGATCGCGACCGGGGCTTGGGCAAACAGGAGATCCGTGCTCCTCCGGAGTTGCTGGAACAGATCGCGATTTTGGCGAACGGCGATGCTCGGTCCGCCTACAACACACTGGATGCCGCAGCCGCAGCCACTCCGCAGGGAACGGAAATTCAAATTGCGACGTTAGAGTCGGTCCTCCAACGAAAGACCCTTCTCTACGATAAAGGCGGCGAAGAGCATTACAACCTGATCTCGGCGCTGCATAAATCCGTTCGTTCCAGCGACGCGCAAGCCGCGCTTTACTGGCTCGCCCGCATGCTGGAAAGCGGCGAAGATCGCATGTACCTGGCGCGCCGCATCGTTCGCATGTCCATCGAAGACATTGGCCTTGCGGACCCGCGCGCGCTGGAGCAATGTATGGCCATGCAGCAAGCCGTTCATTTTCTCGGCATACCGGAAGGCGACCTGGCGCTAGCCCAAGCGGTGCTCTACTTAGCCGTGGCTCCGAAGTCCGATGCCGCGTATCGCGCCCTCAAGGCGGCCGTCG
>CAXSIG010000279.1:6032-7225 GCA_964237255.1 uncultured Bryobacteraceae bacterium | reverse complement strand
CCCCACCTCGCTATGTGCTTGAGAACTGAAGATCATTCTGATTTTCTGACGGTATTGCGGATTGCCGCCTGCCTTGGTGAGCACGTCGTTTCACGCGTTGAGCGGATTCCGTCGTAAGTTCCTGCCGTCGCAGGAGCCATGGACCGTCGGAAAGAGGATGCTCCGCAGGAAGTTCCCCCGCATCGATGGCGAGTCGAACAGTTCGCGGGCTTACACTCAGGAACTCCGCCGCTTCCGTGAGGTTCATCCAGCCGTTCGCTTCCTTGTTTTCGAGACTGTAGCAAGGAATCCGATGGTGACTTCGCAGCGCAGTTACACGTTCTTTTGTCCAACGATTACCTCGGCCAGTTTTGTGTCCATTACGATTGAGAACGCCGGCAATCAGGTCATCGTTACAGATGTTGGCGAGCAGTGAAACAGCTTCGACGAGTGCTTTATCCGTATGGCCGTTGTTGTAACCTCGCCGGCGCCGGGGAACACGCACTTCAGTGTGCAAGCCGCCCTTCCAGTGAATAACCAACACAATCTCACCTGCCCCGCTCTCGATGTCGGCTACTACTTCCTGAATCAGCGTTCGCACAATCCGCTTCTTCAGGCTTGCATCGCTGCGCGGATCACTCCACACCTGGTCTAGTTGCTCGGCTAAATTCGCAAAATCCGCCGGCGTGGCTGGAGGATGTGTTGCGCCATCCATATGCGATTGAATACGGTTCTCTATCCCTCGCACACGTTGTAGCGCTTCATTCCACCGACGTTCCAGTTCTCCCGTAACCAAACGATTCTCCGGATCAGCAGCATCATATTGTCTCTGGGCTCGCTGCGCGGCATATCGGGCTGCCTCAAGGTCCCGGTCGAGAGCGGCTGCGGCCTCATCGATGCGCTGCATCTGATTCTGGCTTGCAAGTACAGCTGCCTCAATGGCGGCGGGCTGAACAACGGCAAGAACTTGTTTGCTGATCAGGTCATCCACCGGAACGCCTCCAAAAGCGATACAGCGCGGTTCACCATGATCAAGCCAACCCCGATTGCATGCATAGCGTAAGACTTCGTGCTGGCTTCCTGTGTACCGTACCATCAGCTTACGACCACAGCGACGGCATCGCAACAAGCCAGTTAGTAGACCCGCACCTTTCTTAGCTGCACCCGTCTGCTCGGGGCTGGTCACATTCTCGCGAACGATTCGTCGAATATTT
>CAXSIG010000279.1:0-6022 GCA_964237255.1 uncultured Bryobacteraceae bacterium | reverse complement strand
GAATCAACGCCAGCCATTCTTCGCGTGGTTTACGTCGTAGTCGATGGCGCGGTTGCCCGCCTTCATATCGCAGCACCTGCTCGGTTTTGCCATACACATAAGCTCCCCCGTAGACAGGCCCGGTAATCAGCCGATAAAGCGACCGGTATGAGGGTCGCCTCCAGAAGAGTTCGCCGCGTTGCGTTTGGGTCGGAACTTGTAACTCATGCTCCAGAAACCACAAGAGCGTCTGCCGGACGGTTCCGAGTTCGCGAAACTTCCGGAACACCAGAGAGATTGCTTCCTGAACACGCCGATCCGGATTTTTCTCGAGCCGCTGGTCTTCCGTCTTGACATAGCCAACTGGTGCGGTGATGAGCAGTTCTCCACGCTTTGCCTTTTCATGGCGCGCTTCGACTGAACGCTGGCGTAACAGATCCAACTCGTACTCGTTCAAACTGCCCTTTAGGCCGAGGAGAAGACGATCATTACTCTGCCGCGGCGCATATACCATCTCCTGATCAATCAGTACCGTGTCCACAAGGCGACAGACTTCCGCCAGTTGTTGCCATTCCCTGCTGTTCCTTGCAAATCGCGATACCTCACGCGCAGCGACGGCGCCTACGTTACCCAGACAGACGTCGGCCACCATCCGCTCGAAACCGGCGCGAGCCACCGTACCTGCGGCCGAACGGCCTAAATCGTCATCGACTACCTCGACCTCGCGCCACCCCAACTGATGCAGATGTTTTTGCATCGCATATTGCAGCTTTTGGCTTTCTAGATTGTGGAGCACCTGATACGCGGACGATTGCCGAACATAAAGCACCGCTTTTCGTTCCAGATGGTGCGGCTTGCTTTTTTCACTCATGACCGCACTCCGGAAGTCGGTTCGCCACCGCGCTTGCATCCGCGTGCTGACGGAGAAGCCGGGTCAGGAGAACAACAACTTTCTCGTAGATCTCCCGGGGCACTTCGACCTGAGTCTTGGTTGGAAACAGCGCAAGCTGCATGATTGCTGTCGTCTTTGGTTTGCGTATCCGAATAGCCGCAGGTAGTAGCTTCATGCTGCGCTTCTAACACATCGGACGTTGCCTGGAGCACTCGGCCCAAAGCACGAAGTGCTTCCACGGTCACCGACGCTTCTGGTGCCGACTGGAAATGAAAACAGACAGCCTCATCGAACATCCAGGCAGGTATTTCAAGAACAACCTTGTTTTCCTCGCTTTCCCCCCGACACGTAAGCATGATCGTGCCGCGCCTATTTCGCTCTCCCTGGATCGCTACCTCACGTTCGTAGAAAGGATGCCACGGATAAAGCACCCGCGCCGCCCTGGTTTTATGGGTCTTGTGTCTCTCGGTTGTACAACTGACCTGCCCCCTTATTTCGCACACAACTGACTACAAGAATACTCGGTCACTTACAAAGTCGCTTTGCCCTCTTGTCCAGCATTCAGACCGCGACGGAGGACCGGAGTCAAGGCCGAGCGAAGCGAGCCGTAAGGGAAGCCTTTACGCCGGTCCGACACAGCGGTACCGCACACTTAAGAGGGCGAAGTGACGCTATTGAGGTCACAGGCGAACTCCAGGGGCGTGCGATACCCGAGACTGGAATGCGGGCGCTCTTCGTTGTAGTACTTGCGCCAGGCAGTTGCCTTCCTCCGCGCATCAAATAAGTTTTCAAACCAACTTGTGTTCAGAAACTCGTCGCGCATTCGTCCGTTGAAGCTTTCCACCCGTCCGTTCTGCGTAGGCCGGCCAGGTTGTATGTGCAGCAGTTCGATCCGGTTCTCGATAGCCCATGCCAGAAAGTGCCTGCTGGTCAGTTCAGGCCCGTTGTCACACCGAATGCGTCCTGGCCGTCCCCGTTCTTGAATCACACAGTCGAGTACACCGGTCACTCTTCGGCTGGCGAAGCTGGTATCCACTGTGAGTGCTGGGCACTCCCTCGTGTATGCATCCACGACGGCCAGCATGCGGATGTGCCGACCACTCTGTACTGAATCGGAAACGAAGTCGAGAGCTCACTCCTGATTGGCTTCCGTTACTTGTTCCAGTGGCCTTCCCACGCGGGTCAGTCGGCGGCGCTTTGTTCTTTTCACCGCTAGTCCTGCTTCCTGGTACACGCGCCACACGCGCTTATGATTCACGGCTTGCCCCTCACGGCCCAGCAACACGTGAAGCCGCCTGTACCCGAACCGCGGCCTCTCCCGCGCCATCGCCACCAGTCGTTCCCGGAGCACTTCGTCCCCTCCCGCTTTCTGATAGCGGAATGTGTTGACGGCCACTCCCACCAGCCCGCACGGTCTGCGTTCACTGAAGGCAAACTCACTCCGGATTTGCTCAACAGCGGCCTTCATCCCTGTGAGCTCCATCCGTTTTTTGAGATCACCATCTGGAGCGCATCCTTGTCCAGACTTAGATTCGCGACCAGTTTCCGCAATCGCGCGTTCTCATCGCGAAGATGCTTTCCTTCCTGGATCTCGGTTACGTTCATACCCCCATACTTCGCTTTCCAGGCATAAATCGTGTACTGGCTTACGCCCACTTCGCGGGCAACATCACCCGCTTTTCGGCCCGCGTCTAGCTGCTGCAGCGCTCCCAAAATCGCTGCTTCGGTGTGTTTACTTTTCGGCATCTTTCCTCTCCCTTTTCGTATGAAATCATATTCAACTTCATGCGGTTTTCGGGGGGCAGGTCACGAAGAGCGCCCGCATTCCAGTCTCGGGTATCGCACGCCCCTGGAGTTCGCCTGTGACCTCAATAGCGTCACTTCGCCCTCTTAAGTGTGCGGTACCGCTGTGTCGGACCGGCGTAAAGGCTTCCCTTACGGCTCGCTTCGCTCGGCCTTGACTCCGGTCCTCCGTCGCGGTCTGAATGCTGGACAAGAGGGCAAAGCGACTTTGTAAGTGACCGAGTATTCTTGTAGTCAGTTGTGTGCGAAATAAGGGGGCAGGTCAATTGGAACACATCGCTTTACTCGAAGAGTTGTCGTATTTTCCCCTTATAATCAGCAATATGGATGCTGTAACACCTGTAACATGCGACCCTCGCATAGGAACCGGAGATTGGGACGGTTTCTCTTCATCCCAGATAAATCTAGAGCAGATCTTTGCGGTCTGCGAGAGCTGGAGGGCCTCCCTTCACGGAATCGATAAGCCGTGGCTTTGTTGGAACGTCAGTGATCGATGGTGCCAACTTCAACAGAGGCTTATTCAACGAGTTGGCTGGACGCCAGTTGTCGGTTTTGATCCACGAGTAGGGGTACCGCCTATGGAAGCCGGTGCTGTTCTAATCGACTTCAACAAAGACTTTGGGTTTCCGGTAATGTGGCCACAGTTCCCACTTGAGTTTGCATTTAAATGGATAAACAGGCGTCTCGCCTTTTGGCACGCGGACCTTTTGTGTCGGTATTCAGTTATGGACTTCTTAGTAGCACTGTTTGACTCTCTTGAAGACGGTGAAATGGCAGCGGTCGTCGATAGAGGCGGCACGAGAAACGCCCTAAACTTCAAGAGTCATCGCTTTTGGGAGGTATGCGGATGCACTACGCAAGCAGCTAGTGAAAACCAGTTTTATAACGGAACGGGCTGGTGGAGACACTTTGGGCAACATATTAAATGTCCTTTAGAAGGCGAACGTGCGCATCGAAGACGTCTGTCCTATGATAGTGGGGTTGGGATTTATTATTGGCAAAAGCATTACCGCGGCACCGTTAAGCGGATCAACGCTCGTTTAATTAGCGAAGGCCACTGTAGCGAAACCACGGCTAAACACTACAAAGAGGCTGCAGACCATAAATCTGCGTTTCGGGATCTCCGCTCCGAGTTGGATATGAATTACGACATAAGTCAGGTGGCACGACATCTAGGCATCCAGGACCTCCTACCGTAAATAGGAGCAGCGTTGTTAAGCAGCGCTTAGCTTTTGTGAGCTCCATGTAATCTACATACCCCTATCATGCCGTCACAATTCAATACCAACCGTCTAGCCACAGCCGTTCTCTGGGTCGCCGTTGCAAAATGGACAGCACAAGTACTCTCGTGGTCTTCGTTATTCATACTCGTTCGTTATCTCAACCCCGCTGACTTTGGAATCTCTACCGCAGCATTTAGCTACGTGGGTTTTGTGAGCCTCGTTAGTGAGTTCGGAATCGGTTCTGCAATCGTTTCCCTTCGGGACCTAACAACCAAGCAGGTTGCCGCCCTAAATTCCCTGTGCGTACTCCTGGGCCTTGTTGCTTGTTTGGGTTCAGTTGTTTTTAGTAGCTTTATTGGAGCGTTTTTTCGCATGCCAACCCTCGTGCCTGCTTTGAACGTTATGAGTACGACATTTTTAATTTCTGGGTTCAAGAGTATTCCATACGCCACGTTGCAAAAGCAGCAGCGTTTTCGCATTATAGCTGTGGGCGACTCTTTGCAGATGGTTGTCTCATCAATAGTATCAATAGCCTTTGCTATCGCCAGCTATGGCGTATGGTCAATAGTATTTGGGATAGTAGTGGGGCTCTTGATAAATACTCTCTTTACCCTAATGCATGCTGCTAGTACGTTTGCGGTTCCTCAATACATCTTGCTCAAAGACGTTCTGGTGTTTAGCTGGCGAACCGTTGTGTCGCGAATCTGCTGGTACTTATATTCTACGGCTGACTTTGCAGTTGCTGGACGCACGTTGGGTCCAGCAATGTTAGGCGTTTATTCCGTAGCCTGGAATTTTGCGCACGTACCAAGTGAGAAAATCGTTGCGCTTATTTTGACAGTAACGCCTTCTTTCTTGGCCGCAGCGCAAGATAACCGAGCCGAGCTACGTAGCGCGTTTTTGTCGCTGAGCGAGCTGCTACTTGTTATCCTGGCTCCTGCGTTAGGAGGTCTTGTTGTCATTGTGCATGCGGTAGTGCCGTTACTTCTCGGCAAACAGTGGGATGGGGCCGTCATTCCCATACAACTGCTAGCACTATATACGTTGATAAACGCGTTTGTCTCATTGATTAGCCAAGTGTTTCTGGTCACTGGAAACGTGCGTTACGGTATGTGGCTTAATGTATTGATGTTGGGCATACTGCCTGTTGGATTTATCTTTTGCTCCAGATGGGGGCCAGTAGGCATAGCGTGTGCGTGGGTGAGTTTATACCCATTGTTATCTGTCATGTGGTTCAGGAAGAGCTTTCAAACGCTTTCAATTGCCCCGGGCGACTTTGTACGTGCACTGCTTCCGCCAACAGTATCTACACTGATTATGATGACCTCTGTAGAACTCGTAAAACTCTTGTGTTTACGTTCTTCATCGCCTGTAATATCTTTAACAGTTGAAGTCGTAATAGGTGTGGTCGTGTACATGGGAGTATTGTGGCGTTTATTTCCTCTTCGATTAGCACAATACCGCTACGTAGCTAAGGAGGCGTTCTTGGGAGCCCGCAATAAAACGGTTGATGTAAGCAGATTAGTATGATGTGAGGATGTCCCAGCGGTAGTTTAAGGTTAACTTCTCCTTGAGGAACGTGTGGGTTTTGTTCGTGCCCGATAATAACAGACTGTGCCACTCTGCTCCTGTTGCTGAATCAGGTCCTCCCACTTCTGGTTCGTGGGAATCACCGCGGACTCTCTCATGCATACTACGATCCAGCCCCATCCACTTATACGCCGGAAGGGTTCATGTAGTACTTGCCACCAATATCACCGAGAGTCCACAGGGTGGAGTTCAGGAAAGGCGGTAAAAATGATCTGCCAAGAACAAGGCGTCAGCGAGCGTAAGCATTCGATGAACCCCTCTGGGACCGGAAGCGTTGGAGAACCGATCCTGAATGCTTGAGAGCCGGATTACCGAGAAGCCGCTGCCCAGCGATGGGGCAAGAGTTCTTCGATCCGCGTAATGGGATGTCCGGCAATGGGGTTCTGTTGCATTACGGAACAGGGTCATTCTTCAGGAAGCAAGTACAGCTTGCCAAATGGAACCGAAAGTACGGCCGAATTGAGCCGGAATGCGGAACTGCCGTAAGCACCCGGTGAACCCCACTGGTGTGTGAGCGCTTTTGAGTTTGATAGTG
>CAXSIG010000278.1:6430-7286 GCA_964237255.1 uncultured Bryobacteraceae bacterium | reverse complement strand
ATAGTTCGCGAGAAACTCCTGCTGTTGCGCCTCGCTGTATCGAACACCATTGCGGATACGGCCCGCGGTGAAGACGGGGATGGTTCCGCCGGGAGAGATGGAGAAGTTTTCGCCGGCCCGCGAGAAGAGACTCGTGAGCGCGCGAGACTGCACGCCAAGGAGTCCTGTGAGGGTGATCTGGGGAAAGTATTGCGCCTTCGCGGCGCCAATGTTTGCGTTCGCAGAGATCAATTGTTGTTCGGCTTGGCGAATATCCGGACGGCGCTCCAAGAGAGCCGATGGCAGACCTGGGGGAATGGTGGGAGGCGCAGTGAAATCGGTGAGGATCTTGGCGCGCGCGATCGGGCCGGGGTTCTTGGCGGCCAGAAGGCTGAGGAGGTTTTCGAATTGCTCCACCTCACGCTCGGACGCGGCGATGGTGGCCGTGGTGGTGTAAAGAAATTCTTCCGCTTGACGCACATCGAGCGCGGTGGCGACCCCGCCTTGCCGACGGATATTGGTCAGATCCAGGCTTCGCTGGGCAACTTGCAAATTCTGTCGGCTGATGGCCAGTTCGGAATCCGCTTCCAGCAGGTAGAAGTAGTTGTTTGTAACGTCGCCGATCAGCGTGGTGATTACGGCGCGGCGTCCTTCTTCGGACGCGACGTATTGCGCGCGCGCCGCTTCATTCAGGCGACGGAGACGTCCCCAGACATCGATTTCCCAGTTGAAGTTGAAGCCGGTGGACAGATAGTTAACGTCGAGATTGGTTCCGCGTGGAACGAAGATAATGGAGCCAACCGAGGGTTGGCGGACGGTGCTATCGGATGCAGAACCGGTGACGCTGGGATACAGGTAAGAGCGCTGAATGGCGAAC
>CAXSIG010000278.1:3936-6420 GCA_964237255.1 uncultured Bryobacteraceae bacterium | reverse complement strand
ATGTTTGCAGGCAGCGGATTTGTTGGCGCAAAAAAATATAAGCTGCACCGTCGCCGACGCGCGGTTCGCCAAGCCGCTCGATCACGCGCTCCTCCGCCAACTGACGGCGCATCACCGCCAGTTGCTGGTCATTGAAGACGTCCGGCCATTTCTTGTCCGCGATTGATTCCGTAGCGGCCGAGTTGTCCGGCGCGCCGCGAAAAGCCGGGGGAGTCTGGATCGCCGGGCGGTGATAATTTGGACCGACCGTGCAGCTTGCGCTGAACAGGCAAAGGACTGCGATTAGGAGGCGCATTAGTCGGCACCCACCGGCGATGGAGTGGCTACGAGCGCAGGCTTTTTCTTGGCGCCTCGCTCGGCGATCCCGTCGATCACCTTGTATAAAACAGGCACCAGAAAGACCGCGAAAATCGTGGCACAAAACATACCACCGAACACCGTCGTTCCGAGAGCTCGTCTGGAACTTGCGCCCGCGCCGGTTGCAAATAGCAGTGGGGCGACGCCGAGCAGAAACGCGAACGATGTCATCAGGATGGGCCGCAAACGTAGGTTGGCGGCTTCCATCGCGGCATCGGCGATTGACATTCCCTCTTCACGCCGCAGCTTGGCAAACTCGACGATCAGGATGGCGTTTTTTGCGGCTAAACCAATTAGCGTAACGATACCGATCTGCGCGTAAATATCGTACGAATAGGAGCGCAACCAGTTCGCGGCCAAGGCTCCAAAGATGCCGAGCGGAACGGCAAGAATCACCGCGAAGGGAATCGACCAGCTTTCATACAAAGCGGCAAGGAAGAGAAATACCAGCACGGCGGCGAAGCCGAAGATGAAACCTTCTTTGCCTTCGGTTAGCTTCTGTTGGAATACCGTGCCGGTCCATTCGTAGCCATAACCGTTGGGTAAGGTCTCTTTTGCGACTTCCTCCATCGCTTGTGCCGCTTGCCCGGAACTGACGCCAGGAGCGTTCACACCGATCAGTTTCGTGGCGCGCGAGCGATTGTATCGATACATCACTTCGGGACCCGTGACCGGATCCAGATGGACCAATGTGCTCAGCGGCACCATATCGTTGGACGAGCTGCGCACATAGAAACGGTTGATATCGTTCGGCTTGTCGCGAAATTCGGGCGAGGCTTGCAGCAGTACCTGCCAGGTTCGGCCGAAGCGATTGAAATCGTTCACATATAACCCGCCCAGAAATGTCTGAAGCGCGTTGTATACGTCCGTAACAGGTATGCCAAGGGTTTGGGCTTTATCAGTGTCCAGCGTCACCTTGTATTGGGGCACGCTGTTACGGAAGATGCTTTGGACGAAGATGAATTCCTTGCGCTTCTGGGTGGCCGCAAGTGTTTGATCGATGGTGTTGGCCAACTGCTGGGTGTCGGTTCCCACCTTGTCTTCCAGCATGAATTCGAAACCGCCGGCGGTACCCAAACCAAGAATCGGTGGAGGGCCGAACCCTACGACAACAGCTTCCTGAATGCCGGCAAATTTCTGAGAAACACCGCCAAGGATCGACGCAAACGATGTTTCTTTGTTCTTCCGGTCATCCCAGGGAGCCAGCACGCCGATGACGGTGGCAACGTTTGAGTTATTCGTCGACGTCAGTAAATCGAGTCCGCCAAAAACAGTTACCTGTTCTATGCCCGGCTGATCTTTCATGATCTTCTCGACCTTTTGGGTTACCAGGCGAGTGCGCTCCAATGACGCGCCATCCGGCAGGCGTACCGCGGCAAAGAACCACCCCTGATCTTCATCGGGGAGGAAGCCGCTTGGTAGAACTTTGAACAGCACTCCGGCCAATACCGTAACCAGTAGCAGGCCCGCGAACGCGACTACCGTTCGGCGCAGCAGGAATCCAACGATCCCCAGATACTTGGAGCGGGTCCAATCGAATGCGCCATTGAATGCATCGAACGCGCGAGTCAGCAGGTTCTTCGATTCCGTGCGCTTCCGTAATAACAGTACGCTGAGAGCAGGGCTGAGCGACAACGCGTTGAAGGCGGAGAGCAAAACGGAAACGGCGATGGTGAGTGCAAACTGCCGGAAGATCTGCCCGCTAATTCCCCCCAGGAAGGCGACCGGAATGAAGACCGCCGCTAGAATCAGTGCGATGGCGACAATAGGCGAGGATACCTCCTCCATCGCTTTCGACACGGCATCGCGCGCCGCCATGCCGTTGTCCAGATTCAACTGAACGGCTTCAACCACCACGATCGCGTCATCTACGACAATGCCGATGGCCAGCACCAGGCCGAACATACTCGTCATGTTGATGCTGAAGCCAAGTAGAGGAAATAGAGCGAAGGTCCCAATGACAGCGACCGGGATAGTCAGTAGCGGAATAAGCGTGGCGCGCCAGTTTTGAAGAAATACGAACACCACGAAGATTACGAGCGCGATCGCGATGAACAGGGTCAGCACCACGTCCGAAACAGCGGCGCGGACGAACTTGGTAGCGTCGTACGGCACCTCCAGCTCCAG
>CAXSIG010000278.1:886-3906 GCA_964237255.1 uncultured Bryobacteraceae bacterium | reverse complement strand
TGGTGCTGTACGTCTTGTAATCCTGCGCGCCTAACTCAGCATGCCCGATGTCGCTGAGACGAAGAAGAGAACTATCGGGCTCGGCTCGAATCACAATGTCATTAAACTGTTTCGGATCGGTGAGACGCCCTGTTGCGTTCACTGGGTATTGAAACTCAGTGCCACGAGGCACCGGTGGTTGGCCAACGGCTCCTGCTGGATTTTGGCGATTTTGAGCGTTGATGGCATTTTGAACATCGGTGGACGTCAAGCCCAGCTTCGCCATCTTGTCCGGATTAATCCAGATGCGCATCCCGTAGTTCTGACTGGCCGCGAGCCGCGAATCACCAACGCCGGGAAGCGAGCCGAGTTTATCGACCAGGTTGATGGTGGAGTAGTTATTTAAGAAAAGATCGTCATAACGCTTGTCTGTGGAGGTCAAACTAATCGCCATCAAAAATGCGGACGAGACTTTCTTTACGGTGACGCCCTGACGCTGCACTTCGGGAGGAAGAATCGGCAGTGCGATGTTGACTTTGTTCTGTGTCTTAACGGTCGCGATGTCGATGTCCGTGCCGAGTTGGTACGTTACGTCGATAGTGAGAACTCCATCGTTTGAACTGCGGGAGAAAAAGTACAGCATGCCGTCCAGTCCGACGAGCTGCTGTTCGATGGGCTGTGCTACTGTCTTCTCGAGATCCTGCGAATTGCCACCGCGATAAACGGCGGTGATTTGCACGACGGGCGGAACTACTTCGGGATATGTGGCGACGGGAAGCGTGGGAATAGCGACCGCGCCGATGAGTGTAATCACGATGGCGATCACCATCGCGAAGATGGGTCGATCAATAAAAAATTTAGCCATGTTGTTTTAGCTCCGAATCTTAGACTTTCGGAACAGGGGCGGCACGGTACGGTTGAACCGTCACAGGCGCTCCCGGACGAACCTTCAGTCCGCCTTCGACGATGATCTGGTCACCGGCTTTTACGCCTTGATCGACAATCTGATCCTGTCCAACGCGGTCGCCCATCACGACGCTTCGGGGCACCGCCTTGCCATCCACCACCGTGTATACGGACTGCAGTCCCTGCAGTTCTTGCAAAGCGCGCTGCGGAATCACGATCACGTTGTCGCGCTGGTCGACGCGAAGCCGGACTCGTCCGAACTGCCCAGGCAGCAAAGTATGTTTAGGGTTCGGAAATGTGGCTTGCAGCTCCAGCGTGCCGGTCTTCGGGTCCACTTGGTTTACGGTGTTCTGGATGTGACCGGCTTGCGGGAACGTTGTGCCGTCGGCGAGCAGCAGTTCCAACGGCAGCTTCGTCACTTCCGTACCGCTGCGCTTAGACGTCGCCAGGTATTCGCTTTCGCTTACTTTAAAACGAACCCAGATAGGATCGAGCGGGACCACGGTGGTGAGCGGCTGAGTCGCGGTCTTCGAAACCAGGCCACCTACAGGCACCAGCGTGTCGCCCACACGACCGCTAACCGGCGAAATAATGGTTGCGTACTCAAGATTCAATTCCGCAGTGCGCACCAGAGCGCGTTGCGCTTCCACGTTTGCCGTTGAGGTATCGATTTGCGTTTTGGCTTGAAGGCGTGTTTGGTCGAGGTTCGCTTTGCGCGCGTTTACGTTCGCCTGATTAGCTCGCAGGGAGGAATTCGCATTATCCAGATCCTGCGTAGGCGCGGCTTCCTGTTTGACCAGCGGCTGGAGGCGATTGACGTCGTTCTGCGCCTTAAGCGAATTTGCCTCGGCTTGTGCGACATCGGCTTCCGCCTGAATCACGGCAACTTGTTTCTTTGCAAACTCAAGATTTGCGAGGGATTGCTGTAGATCACCCTTGGCTTTTTGTACGTCGGCTTCGTATGGTCTACGGTCCAAGGTATACAAGGGCTGACCGGCTCGCACGTCTGCGCCGACATTGAACAAGCGCTTTTCTATGTAGCCATCGACGCGTCCGCGAATATCGACCATGTCGCGGGCAAATGTCTGGGCAGCGTACTCGTTATAGATCGGAACGTTCCGCGGCTGCGCCTCCATTACGGCTACTGGAGTGGGCGGAAATGCGGGTGGACCCTTCTGGTCGCTCGCTTTCGAAGCGCAGGAGACGGAAAGCAAAGATCCTGCGATAACGGGTAACACGAGAAGGCGGCTCTGCTTCATCGGTTAAATGATTCGCGTGAAGTGGAATAAGTCGCAGACTAAGGCGATTTGATATTTTCGAGGTGGTAATTCAGGTCGGTTACTACAATCGTGGCCGTGATCGGATCGCCGGGGTGGAGCTTGGAGGCGTCGGGGACTGGATAGTCCATCGTCATGGCATCCATCCAGCCCTCGACCTTATCGTTAGCGATACTTGCGGACTTGTTCGGTACATCAACAGAAATAACTTTGCCGTGGAACGCGTACCGGCGTACCTCGGACTTTCGAACGTTACACGCCAATAAGGCGATTATCAGAACAGCAAGAAGAACGCGGGACAACTACTTCATCTTATAGGTGCCGTCGGCCTGCTTTTCACGATGTGCGCCATGGCAAGGGCCGCAGGTGGTACCGATTTCTTTCGCGGCAACTCCGGCCTTTTCGAGGTCATCCTGTTTCGCGAATTCGGCTACCTGGTTGGCCGCAACCTGCGCTTTTTTCGCCAGCTTTGCCGCATCTTCGGTGCTCGACTTGGTGTAGTAAGCTTCTACATTCTTGAAGATATCGGAAATTTTCTCCGCGTCCGAAGCGACGCCGGGTGCTTCCTTGGCTTCAAAATGTTTCCGCATAGAACCTTGCGTGGAGGCCATGGATTTCATCCACTTGGCAAACTCCGCTTGATCGTCCTGCGCGAACGTGACGGTGGCGAGTGCGAGCGATGCAACTGAGAGTACGAGAATCCGCATGGGTGAAATCATCTCACATTTTGAAACGGAGCGCCGAACCGAAGCGTCAAAATCGCGCCACTTTCTACGTTAAAGAGGCGCGCGGCGCTGGATTGCGAGACCGCGATCTCCCAATATCCGGAGCTGCCTTCAATCAGGAACGGTTCTCCGG
>CAXSIG010000278.1:0-876 GCA_964237255.1 uncultured Bryobacteraceae bacterium | reverse complement strand
TGGAAAGAGTTTCGATAGTCCGGCCGTTGATGATAGCCACGAAGTTACTTCTGAAATCCGCGGCGCGGAAATTGGTGATCAGATTCCCGAACCGGTCCACTTTCAAAATGATCCCATTCCAAGTACTGCCTTCTTGCGGTAGGGGTTTAGGAATTTGCAAGCTGATGAAATCCTGGATTACCGGGCCGAGGTCCGCTGCACCAGTTCCCGATGCCAAGTGCCCCGCCACCGGAGCGAAGATGTCGCGCCCGTGGAATGTCTGGCTCACCGGGTGTCGAAAGAAACGATCTTCGGTAAGGTGCCGCACCACATGACGTTCTTCAGCGAAGACAGTCGACAGCACTCCGTTATCTGGGGCGACAAAGAAGTGATCGCCCGCCTCTGCAACGATTGGCCGACGGTTACTGCCCACGCCGGGATCGATAACGATGACATGCACCGTGCCGGGAGGGAAGTAGCGCCACGATTGCGCCAGAAGAAACGCACCCTCCAGAACGTCGAAAGCGGCGACCTCGTGTGAGATGTCCGTCACCTGAGCGGACGGGCAAATGCTGAGCACGCAGCCTTTCAGTACGCCGGCGAAATGATCGCGCAGGCCGAAGTCGGTCAATAGAGTGACTACGGGGAAGGTCACCTTACAAAGCTAAACTGAAAGGTGGTGCGGCACCACTACTTCGATTACAACGCCACCGCTCCGCTTACCGCTTCCGTCCGGGAAGCCTACATCGCGGCGCTTGAGGAGGGCTACGGAAACGCTTCCAGCATCCACCGGGTTGGTCAGGTGGCGAAGCAGCGCTTGGAACATTCGAGACGCCGCGTTGCCGCAAAGCTTGGCGCACATCCGAAAGAGATTGTGTTCCTGAGCGGCGGTACGGA
>CAXSIG010000277.1:0-7289 GCA_964237255.1 uncultured Bryobacteraceae bacterium | reverse complement strand
TCCGAGTGTTGACGGCGTATCGTGGGCAGCAGCATCTTCGCCAGATAGTCGTCCAGAGTCGCAGGGATGGACTGCAGGCCGGCAGCTTCAACATATTGTGTGCGAAGCCGCTCCTCCAACGGGAAGAACAGCTTCTTGTCCGGTGTTTCCGCAGCGAGCGCGGACGTATCGAAGGGTAGGAGCAAGGCGTCTGCATAAGGCACCCAGCGGAATCGAGGCGCAGCAATCCCGAGGCCTAGCGAAACACGATTTGCCAACATGACCCCGATGTTTGACCGGTCCAGTACCCAGCTATCGTATTGTGCAGCCAGGCGCACTTTCACTTTGGCGCGAGCCGCGGTGAGTCGCTCCATCCCCGCATCGTCAAGCGGCGCTGGTTCCGTGAAGCCCCAGAGAGCTTTCCACGCAGCCGTGAGCTGTGGGTTATCCGGCCTCCAGGCCACTGGATCGGTTCCCGGCTCCATGTTGTCCACCGGAAGCGCATCGAAATTTCTATCGGTAGCATCGGCTGGCGGCGGAAGCACCGGGTGTGCGTGGTTATCCACGGCGCGTATCGTGGCAATCGCTCGGGCCAGTTGCGGATCTACGCTCGCGTTCCGTTGCTGAAACGCAAAAATCGTGGCCAATACAAACGCGGTCATTAATGCGTCATCGCATAGACCAGATAATTGATTCCGTATCGATAAGCCAGCGCGGTCATCTCCGCCGGATAGTCGGGTGAATCCGCATACTCCCACGCATCCCCGACATCGGTGTTGAAGTTGATCGCCACCACCATTCGCTCACGGTCGTCATACATCGCGCGCCACGTTGGGTCCATGCCTTCCGGTTGCCGGACCACGGTGCCGCCGCCCGCGCCTCGCCGCAGGTGCCGAGTGCCGGGGATGAACGTTCGGTCCTTCTCGCGAATATCGTAAAGCACATGCATAACGGCATCCCTCGGAGTGATGTCAGAGATCGCGCGGCCCGGCAGCGCCCGCTGCATCGTTTCGCGAAAGATTTCCCATTGTTCCGGGCCCCAGAAATCGTCCACCACCAGGTAACCTCCCCTGAGAAGATACTCGCCCAGGCGGGCTGTTTCTTTATCCGTCAGTCCCCACCATCCGGCTTGCGTCGCGTAGATCCAGGGATAGTCGAAGAGATGTTCATCGTTTAGGCTGAGGTGCCGCGGGTCTCCTGTGGCGACGCGGGTAAGTCGCTGAACGCCTTGCGAGAAGTGATCGTCGGCATCCGGCCAATCCACCATCCACCAGCCGTCGCCATTCGCGCCGCGGGAAGCGAATCCCCAACGGCGATGGAACTGGGGAAGGTCGGTATATTCCAGGCGGATGAAATGAAACTCGGCGCCCGTTTGGAATGTCGGGCGAGGACCTTCGTCAGCGTCCTGGAATCTGCGTTGCGCGAAGCTCAGCGCGGCACAGCCGGCAAGCACTGCAACTGCGACGAGCGGGACAGACCAACGCTTCATGCGCTTTGGTTCAGTTTAACCGTTACTGCGGAATCCAGGCGTTTCGCTAACGCTTCGAACTCCGGACCGGGGCCGTTCCAGCAAAGCTCGTCAACATCTGAGAAAAGCGGGATATCAATCCGCAGCGTCGCCAGATCGCGGAAAAGAAGTGCGTTTGCGTAGTTAGCCTGAAGACTAAGTGCCAGCGATTTTGCCGCGCCGGTTCTGGGCAAGAGCAGCGAATCTCGTGGCAACTTCTCGATCGAACCAAAGGAGTTTAAACCGTTGGCCGACGACTTCGCACCCGAACCAGGAATACCGGGATATCCGTCGGCCGAATCGCCGACCAAAGCAAGATATTCGGGAATCAGTCGTGGGGCGACGCCGTACTTCGCCAGGATCGCCGCTTCGTCAAGTGTTTTGCCTTTACGACGATCCAGTTGCACGACGCGATTACCGCGTACACACTGCGCCAGATCTTTGTCCGGCGTGCAGATAATTACCTGCAAGACTCGCGGATCGCGTTCCGCCAGAGCAGCGGCGGATGCCAGGGCGTCGTCGGCCTCCCACTCCACCATGGGCCAAACCATGACGCCGGCGGCTGCCAGGACTTCTTCTAAGAGCGGAAACTGCGCGAGCAATGCGGGATCGATTCCCTGCCCCGTTTTGTAGCCGGGCCACATCTTGTTGCGAAAGGATTCGATAATGTGGTCCGTTGCGACTCCCAGATGAGTTGCGCCGCCCTTAATCATGCCGAGAATGGAGCGAAGAACGCCACGCACCGCGGCCACATCCATGCCGTTCGCGTCGTGCGCCGTAGGGAGCGCGTGGAAGTGGCGGAAGAGTTCATAGGTGCCGTCGATCAGATGGACGGCGAATCGCGCGTCAGCGGTAGACATCTACGGTGAGCGAATAGCATTGATGGCCCGGACCATGGCTCCAGAACACATTGACGGAGTCCTGCTTCGTTCCGTTGAAACCAGCGCAGAGACGGTATTGCGTGTCGCTATCGCGGAAGTATTCGTAGGGCGCTGCGCGCTCGGGGTCTTTCCATGTTCCGCCGAGATCGGAGAGCGTTTGCGGAGTGTGCTTTCTGCGGAACATCTCATTCGAGATCGCGCGGAAATCGCGGATGCGCTGATCGTCCGCCGCTGTGGCACGTTGCACGGCGGGCGACCCGATTTCGCGAAACCCAATCAAAAGCACCACGACGACGAAAAAGGTCGCGGCTGTGGCGTAAATGTGGTCTCTATTCATTCGGGCGTGCCCTCACGGAATGGAGATAGTAGCCAAAGATCCCGCCTGCAAGGAAGAGGACAGTAACCACCTTGGCGAGGAAACGGGAGGACAGTTCCCCGCGCAGAAGATACTCGAGGAACGTAATCGCATCGCCGATAAGGAAGCCTGCGGCGAACAGAAGCGCAATATAAGTCAGCCATTTTCGAACCGGTGACTGAAGGCGTTCCGGATTTGCATTCGTCGCTTGCGTGATGGAACGCATGAGAAAGAGATACAACGGATAGGCAATCAGGATTGCGGCCATACGCGATGGCACTTCGTAGGTTGCAAATACGGCGTTGCCGGTGAATATGGGATCGTAAAACCAGCGGTCGATAAAGTGGAAGAAGAGCGATCCCGCGGCCCAGGACCAGGTTGCCAGAGTGCTGAAGGAGAGCAGATAAAAGAATGCGTCACGCGGAGACTCGGCGGCCTTCACCCGGTCAGGCAGGGCTATGCCGGTGAGGTTTGCGTAGTAATCGCGGAACGCTTGTAATACTACTTTGCGCGGCCAGCGGGAGTCTTCAAGAAGCGTGACGATGAAGTCATCCGAAGCGCCGGCGGCTCGGGAACCTTCAATGAATCGGAGGAGTTCAGGTTCACTCACGTCGACGTGTCACTACGTTATCAAAGTCCCTCCAAATCCGTCCCGAGCATATATACCGACACGAAGATCAACAACCACACCAAATTGGTGAAATGAACGAACAGCGCGGCAGCGCCCGCATCGGACTGTTCCGGCCGGGCGGCAATCCGGAATAGGTAAGGCAAGCCCGCTAGCAGGTGAAGCGCATGATATCCGCTCAATAGGCAAAAGGTCTCGGCGAAAAGGATTGGCGGTTTTTCGAAGAACAGCAGACGTGCCCACTCCATCGCGGCGCAGATCAGGAACATGATCCAGACCGCGACAGTCGCGATCACCAATCGCGTGAGAAGGACGGAGTCGCCTTTCTCTTGAGCGTTACGTCCCGCATACATTGTGAAACTGCCGGAAAACACGAACAGGGACATGGCCAAGGCCATAATCGCGCTTGGGAAGTGGAGCGCCGCCGGCCATTCCGGAGCGCGGTATCTCGCGATCCAATATCCGGCAAATAGAGCAAGAAACAGGACGCCGTCTGCGATAAGGAATCGCAGCATGGCACGTTGGCGGCGCGTAGAAGCCAGCGTCATCCGCGGTAAATCAGCAGCAGCATCAGGAAGATCCACAACACATCCAGAAAATGCCAAAACACCACCGACACTTCGACGAACGTCCGTTTCGCCGGACCCAGCCGGAACCGAAGTGCCAGCTGCCCGATCCAAATCAACGCGCCCAGTCCGACAATCGCGTGCGCCGCGTGCGTCCATGTAAGTGCATAGAAGAATCCGTTACTCGGATTGCCTTCTACGTACAGGCCTGCCCGGTTTAGTTGGCGCCAGGCAAGGATCTGACCCACCAGAAATCCGGAACCGAGAACCGTTCCAATGCACCAAAGCCAGTTGAAGACCGTCCGGCGCTGCGCGGGCAGTTGACGCCGGGCCACATCCAGGAAAACGCTGCTCACTAGCAGTACCACGGTGTTGGGCCAGAGAATCGCGGGAAGCGGCATCTTTACCCAGTCGTGGCTGGCATGCCGGCGAACGATAAGAGCAAAAGCGAGGGCGCCGAATGTGATGACGCTGGCGGTCATCATAACGGCCAGTCCCACAAGAGAGGTCACGCGCTGCGCGCCGCGATTCGGGTTCGGATCATCTCCTCCACCTCCCCCTTCGGGAAGAGGAGGGGTCTGTACAGGAGGGCGGCCGCCTTCAATCAGGGTTCCGGGCATCGCGACATCCTCATTATGATGCGATGCGCAAACAGCCCGGCAAGACGGAGGGATTTCTAGTTACGCGGCTTGGGGAACGGCGAGGTGACTTTTTTCCAGGGCTTTGTTCAGGATGACTACGGCCTCTATTTCGGTAACTCCGCGCGCAATCGAGACTTCCGATACCAGCATCTGTCGCGCGCGTTCCAGCATCTTTTTCTCACGGAAGGAGAGGGGCTTGTCAGCCTGAATAATCAATAGTCCCTTAAAAACTTCCGATATTTGCAGCAGGCTGCCGCTTTGCATCTTGTCGCAGTTGATCTTGAAGCGGTTTTTCCAGTCCGGAATGTTGTAGCACTCGCCAGTCTTAAGGTAGGAGAGAATCCGATTGATTTCGGTAGTCTTCGTAATCTTTCGGATACCGATATTATCTACGTTCGAGAAGGGGACCATCACCGTCATGCTGGTGCATACCAGGCGGAGCATATAAAACTGCTCGCAACGCTCACCTAAAGCGCGGGTCGTGATGTTTTCGACCGTTCCTACGCCCTGATTAGGGTAAACGACTTTTTCACCAATTGCGAAGGTCATACTGGGAGCCTCCTAGGCTTCAACTGCCGGTTTGTTAAATTTGGGTGAAACTTTGCTTCAGGATTGACTTATCGTAGGCATAGAAATTTTGAATGTCAAGAGTACTGGTAAAAAACGTCAAACCCCGCTACTAGGGCGATCCGAGTAGTAAAAATTGGGGAATCTTAATGTTGGGACCGTGAAACGGGGCGGCTACTCTGGTCCTTCTAAGAGGAGACGATGCAATGTTCGAAGGTCGTTTAGAATCCGGCGGCTAGCGGTGATGTGGGTGTTCAATTTGTTCAGATTGAAAGCCACAAGCTGTAGGGCTTCCACCCTTCTGGCCGCTCGCTCTGAGATGGCTGTCGCAATTTCCGCGTCAATGTCCGATTGCGCCTCTTCGATCGCTTCAACCAGAAGCGCGACGTAGCGGTGCGAGCCTTCGATGCTATCGAACGGTGTATCGGGCATGCGGACGTGGCTTTCATTCTGGCATAGATGGCTTTTGTGTTACCATCTGGATGTCCAAAGAGCGGGGACGTAGCTCAGTTGGTTAGAGCGCCGGCCTGTCACGCCGGAGGTCGCGGGTTCGAGCCCCGTCGTCCCCGCCACTATCCTGCCATTTCCGAACAACCTTTTCAGCATCACAAGTCAGCTACGCGGGTCTGAAGCATTTCGACTTGCTCGATGGAGTCTCGCGAATTCAGCTGCGAATTACTGCTGAATCCCGTACCATTTACGCGATGTCTTACAATTCCGGACACCTACATAGAATAATTTCGGCTTAGCTCTACTGAGTTTGACGTCGTTTTTATCCTAGTTTGGATGATTTTTCACAAGTATATCGTCCCCCCGGTAAATTGCTTGGATGATTATGAGCGTTCATTGTTGCATTATTGGGCATGACCGAAGTAGCCGAATACGAGTCGCTATGCCGAAGGTCTAGCGAACTATTTGGAAAATACGAGGAAATACTACGGCGTATCGAAGATTTAACCGGGGATGAGCGATCTACTGCGCTAAGCGAAAGCGTGACTATGTTGAATCAAATACAGTCGCTTCAAGGCCAAATTCACGGTTACCGGATTGAGAGCAAGATTTTTAGCAACCGTGAGATTGAATGTGCGCCATAAACTTTTCTTGACACGTCTTGACATGTTTCACAGCTGAATCGTACTTTTCTATCCAATCTTTATTGTCGATTCGCTGAGTAGTGCGTTTCGCCAGGCACTCTCCGGAATCCATCACGGCATCTATCCAAGCATGGAGCAGCCTGAGTCTCTCGTCACAAAACACCTACATCTAAGGTTGCACGCGGCTTTCCACTTTTCACTGTCTGATTCCAGGCTTGCACACCAGCGACGAGCGATTGACCCGCCGACGAACGAATAGCCAGTTTTACCGTACACTACCTGCCGATTGAAAGTCCGGTCCTTTCGGCCCGGTTACGATCCGAATCGCAACAGCGTGCAGAACTATCGCAAGGGGAACGAAAAATCCCGGGATGTATGTAAATGGAAATCTGCCGATCATCTGGTTGGCAACTTCCGTGTGTAATATATGGAGCGGCCCAGGCGCAGTCAGTACCGCTCGCACCACCACGTTTAGAAGAGCGCAAAGACCCAGCAGATTCCAGATCAGCACCCACCTTAGCCCGGATTGTCGGCGGGTGGCTAGCCAGGCGATTACGGGCGCTGAAAGTCCCACGTAGATGTCGACGTTTGCGCCTTCAAACGTCAGCATTCTGGGTACGAGTTGTTGAATCCAAAGCTGGTGTAGAAAGACTTCGACAATAATGCGAAAGCTTTGCGCACAGAGAATGACCCAAAGCGGGAAACTCATTGCGATTCGCGTTCCGTTAATCGATCGCAGCTTCGCGATAATAAACACGAGCAACAGAACGACGGGAGCAAAGACAAATATCGGGCCCGGCGGACGATTTGTGCTATCCGCTGCTACTCCAAAATAGGAAATTAGTCCGACATAAAGAAGCCAACCGGAAAGTCCGGCGGCGACAAAGAGCGCGGTTTTCCTACTGATATAGACCGCGGTCAGTGCGGCCACGATCATGGCCAAAACCACTACAAAACCAAGAAAGAGAGCTTCCATCCTATGATCTGTGATCTTAGCGGAAGCGGTAGCAAGACGTGTTGCCTCTGTAATCCCAAAAATGTAGCTTTCTAGAAAATAAAGCTTCCTTTACT
>CAXSIG010000276.1:1195-7333 GCA_964237255.1 uncultured Bryobacteraceae bacterium | reverse complement strand
GAGGGCGGCGTCGCGGTGTTTAATCCGATTGGGCGGGTCAAGCCGGGCTCAATCGGCAAGCCACTGCCCAACGTCACCATCCGGATCGCCGACGACGGGGAAGTTTTGATTGCCAGCCCTTGCTTGTTCGCCCATTATCATAACGATCCCGAAGCAACTGCCGAGGTGCTGCGGGATGGTTTTCTTCATACCGGCGACGTCGGGCGAGTGGATGACGAAGGCTATGTATACATCACCGGACGCAAGAAAGAACTCATCGTATTCTCGAACGGTAAAAAGATTTTCCCTTCCCGGATTGAAGGGCTATTCAAGCTAGAGCCGCTCGTCAGTCAGGTGGTGCTGGTGGGTGACCGTTTACCCCATCTCACCGCCCTCTTTACAGTCAATGCAGCGGTTGCTGCGACACTGCCGGGAATGAATGCTCACGAATCGAAGCCCGGTTCGGAGCTCGCCGCTTCTCCTGAGATTTACAAGGAAATGCAGCGAATTGTGAACGGCGTCAATCGCCAGGTGGCCGATTTCGAAAAGATTCGAAAGTTCCGCATCCTGCCCCGAGAATTTACTGTGGAAGCCGGAGAAATGACTGCGACGATGAAGGTCCGCCGCAAACAAGTCCTCAACAATTTTTCCAGCGATGTCGAAGCGCTTTACGCAGGAAAGAACGTCGACCCGGATTAGACCGACTACGCGGCTACAGGCAAAGATTCCAGGCAGCGATCGGTTTCGGAACTTGCTTTCAGCGCATCCAGGCATACCGGATCCAGCGCTCGTGGGCTCTCGCTATCCAGGATAGAGAAGACCTTCTCCAGTGGCAGCGCATCGCGGTAGGGACGCTTGGCGGCCAATGCATCGAAGATATCGGCCACCACCAGGATGCGGGCCGGCAACGACAAGTCTTCCGCCTTCATGTTGCGGAAATATCCGCTGCCATCCAACTTCTCGTGATGCGATGCGGCCAATTCGCTGATTCCTTGGAAGCCTGGAATTCGCTTTAGAATTTCCAGCGAATACTCGGGGTGCTTGCGCATCACCTCCCACTCATCTTCGGTCAGCTTGCCGGGCTTTTCAAGAATGGAGTTCGGAACGCTGAGCTTGCCGACATCGTGGAGCAACGCAGCATGTCGTAGAGACCGGATCGCAGCTTCGCTCAAATTCAAGTTGCGTCCGATTGCTACGGCTGCTCCGGCAACTCCACTCGAGGGCCGATAGGTAAAGGGACTCTTCGCATCGATAACTTCGGAGAAGGCGACACAGATGTTGTCCAACGTCGCCTGATTACGATCAAGTACTTCGTGCGTAGGTTCCAACACCGCGACCGCCGCCTTGGCGTCTTCCATGTCGCTCCAGGTAGTCTCGCGTTTGGCGACCGACGCAAAGGCACGGCATACCGCGGGATCGAACCACCGGCCCGACCGCTTTCGAACCATTTCCTTCGCGACAGCAACTCCATAAGAGCGATGAAACACTTCCACCGCCTGCGCCAGACTCATGATTCGGGACAGCATGGGAATCGCTCTGCCCTTCAAACCATCCGGTTGGCCAGAGCCGTTCCAAAGCTCATCCAAACTATGAATCGCGGCAGCGCTGCTTTCTGGTAATCCGATCCGTCGCGCTATGGACGCCCCGCGTTCGCAACGAATCTGCACCAACTGACGCGCATTTACTTTCTGGTTCCTGCACAAATCCCAAAGTGCCCTCATGCGCTCCAAAAACGGCGCACCCGGTTTTACGTGCGCTAAAGCATATTGAAGGGACTCCCATCCCACCTTCGACCAGTCGGTGACTTTGACGTCGCGCTTCGCCTTCACTTCATCGCTTCCCAGGATCTGGAACATGCGCGAAGCATTACTGGAGCATCCTGCGTCCTTCATCAGACATGCGTAATACAGTGTCCCCAGTTCCTCCTCGGATAAACGCAGTTCTTTTGCGACATGCATCGCAATGACGCAAGTCCGAAGTGAGTGTCCCATGGGTTGGCCCTCCGTAAGATCAAGGGCGTAAGTGAGGCCTGCAAGAAGATCGGAAGCACGCAAACTCGCGACTTCGGTTTCAGACAACTGTTTCGGTTTCGGCGCGGTGTAGAGAAGCATAAATTAAAACCTGTATCCTGCGGAGACGGTGACGGTATGAAGTAGAACGCTCACTTGGCTGTTATCAAACTCGCCCGTAAGCAAGTTACTTTTGCCTACGGATTCCGATGAGCGGGGATAGTAACTGTAGGCGGCATCAAATGAATAGTGACCGCGGCGATATCCATATCCGGCGGATATGGAATTACCGAATATCGACGCGGTCAGGGGCGTCAAAGTTGAGGAGGGCACCGGGTTCGTGGCATGAGAATAGCCGGCGCGAAGCGACCCGTATTCCCGAATCCCGCGTTCAACGCCAACCCTGGTGACCCACTGATTTTTCCATGAAAGCGGAACGGAGTCGGTCAGCGTTGTCGATCCCGTAAACGCGTTGATATCCGCGTTGTTCCCGTCGCGTAGAGTGACTCGCAACTTATCGAATGCGTCCGCCCAACTTACCCACGTTGCCTGAACCCCCAAGCGTGTCCGACTATTCGCGAACCAATCGGCGTGCGTTGCGACAGAACGCGGCAGTCGCGTTTCCACCTGTGCCCCGTAATGAAAATCCGACCGGAACGGCAGGCCTAACGAAGAAAATTGCTGTTGCGCGTTGCCGTTGGCATCCCCGCGAGATTGGACCGTGGACGCCGTATGGTACGACGCGCCCCAACTCACCCGTCGCGATGCGCGGTACAAAATGCCGAAACTTTGATCTATTGCGTGACCGCTCGTTCGGAGGTCAAGGCCCGTCTTCAAGCCTGCGAGAACCGGATTCGTCTGGAATATATACGGAGCCTGAAACACATTGCTGTTATAAATCCACCCGACCGTAGCGCCAAGGGACAAGCGCGAGTTTATTTCATAGCCGACTCCGAAGGACGTACGGAGAGCAACCAGTTCCGATGTTTTCGACGTGTTTCCAAACGATGCCTTACCGCCAAGTCCGCCGGGAGGGTCGACATAATCCCAAGCTGCTCGGCTGACCGCTTCCGGCGCTATCCCGATGGCTACAGTGATTGGAAGCGATCGGATCGGTACTCCTATCGCTCCCGTCGGCATCAGACCCACATTTGTTTTCAAAGAGCCATTTGAAGTAGCCGAGTTGGTGAAAGTTCCGCCTGCAAGAAGCGCAGAGATGCTGCCTTCAAGAACACGCGACGTAAGCCGTGTTAGGGCCGCTGGATTGGTAGACAGAGCATCGTTGACGCTCTGTCCGTCGGGCATTAGAACTCCGCCTAAAGACGCGGATCTGGCCGAAATCGAATTTTGATAAAAGTCGGCGCCGAAGGATATATTCACTACCGCGATTGCGAGGAGTGCGAAGTTTAGAGCTTGAATTCTCACGGTTAACCACCAGATCGGTGGGGCCGCTGAAAAACTTTAGGCTGCGAAAAGATCGACGCAATATACCTGAGTCACACCCGTGCGATCGCTCGCAAACGTAGCGAGACGTTCGTCGTGCGAGTAAGCGGGATGCGGGTGCGTCCACTGTGGACCGTAAACCGTATCCGCGGATGCCTCCATCCAACTCAGAGCACCGCCACCAGCCTCACTACGCGCGCGAGCGAACGTATTCTTCAACCACTGGGAACCGCCGTTACTCGATTCCGTCAGGCAGATGTGCCGGCGCGCACCGGTTGCGGCGTCAATTTCGAACAACCCCAAATCCGGGTGATTCGTGTCGCAGAGGATTTTGGATCCCGTCCGGTTGGGCGTAATATGCCAGGCATTAAAGTCGCTTATCGTTCGCAACTCACGCGTCGTCCAATCCATTCGGCAAAGCCTGTAAGGCCAAACTGTAAACACAACGTCACCGGTGGTGCCAAGAAACGTTTCATGGACGACGAACTCGTCGTTTCCATGCGTGTAGAGGCACTCCATACCGGAACCGTCGCGCTTTACTCGAAACATCCGGGGTGCGGGATCGGCGGCGAACTCAATCCATTCTGGTTCCAGCGGATGAAACTGCGGATGAATCACCGTCCGGTCGAAAGGTATTTCCAAGCCTGTACCTGTTGGCATGTGGATCACGAGCAACGCGTTTCGTCCGCCTCGTTTCTGCGCTGCCACGGCCCAATCGCCAGATGCGTCAAGCGACACTTCACCCAGTTGCGCACCTTGGGCTTCCAACACCAGGCGCGAGCGCGACGTCTCAAGAGACACCGCCATCACCGATGAGCCCGCGACATAGAAAATTTCACTCCCGTCCCGGCTTAAAGCGGGCGAGTAAGGGTGAATGGCAACTCCATCGGTAAGCTGTCGAATGGGACCGTCCGGATACTCCAACCGGTACAACTGCGCGGGGCCATTCCGGTAAGAAGTAAAAAACAGCGAACGACCGTCCGCTGTGAAAGCAGATTGGAGGAAATAGGGCGGATGGGAAATGGCTCGGGCTTCAGTCAAACGCTGGACACGATTGCCGGTCGCAGGGTCGGGAAAGGTCGAGTATTCACTCATGAAAGTCTGCTTTTTAGCGTAATGCTTTTCGTAGAAGTGACGATAGTATCGTTGTGTGGAGAAGCACCGGGCTGAGACGAAAGATTGACATTGCGGTGATCGCTCCCTCCGCGCCCGAGGAGCTATTTGACCTGCTGTGGCTCGGGATCGACAATGCCGAAAAGGAGCTCGCCTCGTTTGGAGTCGCGGTCCTCGCGTTTAAAACAATTGCCCACGACAGCGAAGCTCAGTTACGTTTGCTCACGAATTTGCTTGGCTCCCACTTCGCCGCCATCGTCCTGGTACCCGCTCATACGGAGCGCTTGAATGGAATCATCGCGCTGCACGCACAGGAGGATCGTCCTGTCGTGACGTTCCATTCCGACGCGCCCGATAGCCAACGGTGCTCCTATGTTGGGACAAGCGCGCAGGCTGCGGGGGCGTTGGCCGCCGAATGTCTCGTTAAATTCATGGGTGGCGTGGGCAAGATTGCTTCCTTTCCAGGCGATCTGTCCTTCTTGCAATTTTCCGAGCGGCACGCTGGATTTCAACGGGAACTCGCTCGGAGCAGCAATTTGGCGACTGAGGTTTTCTGTGAAGCCGGCCTCACCGACATGCCGGGCAAACTCGCACGCGCTCTCGACCAACATCCCGATCTGGGTGGAATCTACGTCGGTTCCGCCAGGACGTTCCTGGTTGCGGCGGCAATGGAGCGAAACGGGCTACGCGTTCCCTTCGTTGGCTTCGACAATACGGCGGCAGTTCGACCCTTTCTTCAGAACGGCATCGTTTCCGCGGTGATTGATGAAAGCGTTCACCAGCAAGGTTATATCGCGGTACAACGCGCGTATGAAGTATGCGTCAGCAAAATCAAAACTCACAAGTGGGTACGCGTTCCTTCTTCGCTGGTGCTAGCCTCCAACTCCGCGGAGGCTCAGGTCGGCGAAACCCTGAATGAAGCCTTTGAGCAATTGATTCGGCAACAAACGGCGCAATTACAGACTTATAAAGAGCAACTCGACGCGGCAAACCGCAAACTCATTAAGCTTGCGGAAACCGATGGACTTACGGGCTTACTGAACCGCCGGAAATTCGAGGAAGTTTTGAGCGCGGAGCTTGACGCCCCTCATTCTTCGATTTGTCTTTTGTTGGTGGACATCGACGATTTCAAAAAGATGAACGACACGCTCGGCCACCATACCGGTGACGACGCCCTTCGCCGAGTTGCGGCAGTCCTACAAAACTGCACTCGCGAACGCGACTACTGCGCGAGGCTGGGGGGCGATGAATTTTGCGTCCTGCTCTCCAACACGAATCGGGCTGAAGCCGAACGCGTGCGCTCGCGAATAACGCAGGATTTGGCCGGCGACGGCATCTCGCACGGAGCTGTGGCCGGGCCGGTACAAGCCAGTATCGGCGTGGCGGAATTCGGCCAGGACGCCGACACGCTTGAAGACCTGATGATCGCTGCCGATCGATCGATGTATCAAGCCAAACGATCCGCCAAGAGCCGCGTTCGGATGATCTCCGAAGATGCAGTTATGATTTAGCTTTCTTGATTGCTTCTGTCAGCGCGGGAACCACTTCAAAAAGGTCGCCTACGATGCCGTAATCGGCAACCTTGAAGATCGGC
>CAXSIG010000276.1:873-1185 GCA_964237255.1 uncultured Bryobacteraceae bacterium | reverse complement strand
TTCCGGATCGCGATTGATCGCAATCACCGTCTTCGAGCCTTTCATGCCGACCAGATGCTGAATCGCGCCGGAGATTCCGACCGCGAAGTACGCTTTCGGAGCCACGGTCTGCCCGGAACTGCCGACCTGGCGCTCCATCGGAAGCCAGCCGTTGTCGCAGATAGGACGCGACGCAGCCAACTCAGCTCCCAGCGCATCGGCAAGCTCTTGTACAAGTGGAAGCTTATCGGCATCCTTAATTCCCCGCCCTACCGAAACGATTATCGGGGCCGCCGCCAAGTCCACGGCGCGCGCCGTTTCCCGAAAAGGCTC
>CAXSIG010000276.1:0-863 GCA_964237255.1 uncultured Bryobacteraceae bacterium | reverse complement strand
GCGTTCGAATCCGGGATGGCTCAATCCGCGGTGTAAACACTTCAATCGGCGCCGCGCCCGGCTGCGCACCGATGGCACGCCATGCTCCAGCTTGTAACGACGCGAAACAGGGCGGCTCCCCGGTGATCCGGACATCCGCGTTTACCTTACCCTGGAACAATTGCCGAACGAAGACGACCGAGCCGGCTTCGACGCGCATCCCAACCACATCGCTCACCAGAACGCGGCGCATGGATGTGGCCAGTTTAGGCGCCCAGTCGCGAACCTGATACGTATGCGGAAACAGAACGATTTCAGGCTTCAACTTCTCAATCAGCTGACTAAATGCGGCCGAGTATCCATCCGCTGTGTAATTTGTCAGAAGCTCGTGTTCCACCGAATAGACGCCGGCCATCCGGTAAGCCGCAAGTTCGGAAACAGCCGTCCCTACGACCGCGGCGTAAATCTCCGAGCCTTCCAGCTCGTGCGCCGCAGCAACCGCTTCAATACTTGCGGGATTCAGCTTGCCCGCTATCTGTTCAGCGATAACCAAAATCGTCAAAGAACTCTCGCTTCGAACTTCAGTTTTTCCACCAGTTTCGCCACAGCCGCCGCAGCTGGGCCGTCGAACAACTGAGATTCTTTAGACCGTTCCGGCAGGTAAACGCGATCGATCGCAATACCGCTCTGTCCCGTTCCCGCCGCCTGCGGAACGAACTGTTTCACCTCTTTGGTCTTCGCCTTTTTAATTCCCATGAGCGTCGCATACCGCAACTTATTACTGCCGGATTGCATGGTGAGAAGCGCGGGCAGCGGCATCTCGATATGCTGAAAATATCCGTTTTCCAACTCGCGCTTCAGCCTGAGAACGCCGTCCGATACTT
>CAXSIG010000275.1:0-7334 GCA_964237255.1 uncultured Bryobacteraceae bacterium | reverse complement strand
CGCCTTCATGCCGTGTTCTTGCACCATGCGTATCGTGCGATCCAAATGCCGGCACGCTTCCTGGTGCACCGACATCTGGTCGGCCCCCGCGTCCGCAAAAAGTTGGACGTACTGATCCGGATTCTCGATCATGCAATGCAAATCCAGCGATACCTTTGTTGCCTTGCGGATGCTCTTCACAACGGGCGGACCGATCGTCAGGTTCGGGACGAAATGACCGTCCATGATATCGACATGGAGGAGAGTGATGCCTGCTTTCTCAACCTTGCCGATGTCGGTCGCCAGATTTGCGAAATCGGCAGACAAGATCGAGGGGACGATTTGTACCATCTACAACAGAATCCAGGGTAACACGGGCTTTGCGCCGTCTACCATGGACCGATTACCGGCTGTTCACCGGTACTGCCACCGAAACCGATAAACCGGTCTCCTCCCGGGCCCGTTCCATCGTAAGATCCGTTTCCGTTGTAGTCCAGTACCCAGAAACCTCGATAGAAGATGCCCACTTTGCTGGTCCCGCTACCATTCCAGTCGCCGACGAGCGGTGTTTCGCCCGGATTGCCGCCAAAGCCGTAGAAATGGTCGCCCCCGGAAAGGTCGTCCCATACGCCATTGCCGTTATAGTCGAGAATCCAGAAACCGTTTCGGAAAACACCGATCTTGCTTTTCTTGTCGCCGTTCCAATCCCCGACGACGGCTTTGTCTCCCGTCGCATAGGGGAATGAGTAAGTAAGTCTTATCGCCGGCGTCGACCACGCCGTTGCCGTTGTAATCGAGAATCCAGCGCCCGGTTCCGTCGAGAACCCCGACCTTTGTTCTCCCGTCGCCATTCCAATCGCCAATCACGGGCTGTTCTCCCGGATAACCTCCGATTGCGACGGATTGATCGCCCGCATCGTAAACGCCATTGCCGTTGTAATCGAGAATGAAAACGCCATGACGATACACGCCCACCTTCGTTTTGCCGTTCCCGTTCCAATCGCCGACAACCGGTATGTCACCCGCCTGCCCACCGAATGGAATGAACAGGTCGCCGCCGGACGGACCGTCCCAGACACCGTTGTTGTTGAGATCGAGACAGAAGAAGCCGCTGCGATACACCCCGACTTTCGCATGCCCGTCGCCATTCCAATCGCCGACTATAGCGATATCACTCGGGTCCGCGAGAAAGGAGAACAGGCGGTCGCCGGCATCGAACCCGCCACTGCCATTCGAATCCAGCACCCAACCAGGTCGCGAAGGCTGCATTATGGCGATCTTAGTTGGACCATAAGTGATGACTGATCCCGCGGCTTGGCTGATGGTAATTAGTTGACCGGCAAGGTAGATGGTGCCGCTACGTGCGGCGGGACCATTGGCGTTGTACGTGATGGTCGCGGTCCCAGACCCGGTCCCGGACGATGTTACAGTTGCCCAAGACACATTCGAGACTCCGTTGTAAGCGCATCCGGCCGATGTGGTAACGGTAATCGACGCAGTGCCGCCGGCGCCCGAAACCGAAAGATTATTCCCGCTCAATGAGTAGGAGCAGGTGGAGTAAACAGGCGTAAGGATACGAACGCGGTTGTTCACCGGATCGGCAAGCGCGATGTTTCCGGCCTTATCGACAGCCAGCCCTTGCAAACCGGAAAAAATCGCGTTGAGGGCAGGTCCGCCGTCACCGGTCAATCCGGTGGTGTAAGCCGTAGAACCTCCTAACGTGGTAACTTTGCCATCAGTGGTAATCCGGCGGATTCGAAAGCTTTCCGAGTAGAACACCGTACCCTGACGGTCAACCGCCAACCTCATCGGAGACATCGCAATACTGGTTGCGGCAACACCTTCGCCGTCGCCAGTTCCCCCGCCGCCGATTGTGGACACCTTGCCTGCGGAAATCTTCCGGATACGGTAGCTATCAACAAAGTAAATGTTTCCGGTTGAGTCGGAGGCAGACGCGCTGGCATTCATCAACTGCGTAGCGGAAGGCGCTAATCCATCACCGTTGTACCCGGGGTTTCCGGTGCCGGCGTAATAAGACAAGGCGCCTCCGGATAATTTCCGAATGCGCCACGTAGTATCGGATATATACACAGCGCCTGCTTGATCCGTGGTTAGTCCCGATATATACGGTATTGGCGCCAGAGCCGGGCTGTTGTCTCCCGGATTTCCGGAGACGCTGGTGCCTGCGACAGTATTAATAATTCCCGCAGTCGAGATAGACCGAACTCTATACGAGCCGCTTGCGAAATACAGGTTGCCGCTGGGATCGAACGTTAAGTAGTTTGGCGACGTAATGGCCGCGTTGGATGCCGCCCCTCCGTCACCTGAATCCGAGGCGGTGCTTGTTCCCGCAATTGTGCTGATGCCTCCAGTACTGTCCACTTTTCGAATTCGATTGTTTCCCGAGTCTGCGATGAACAAATTGCCGGAGGCGTCGTAAGCAACAGATATTGGGTTGGACAATAGCGCACCCAGAGCGTTGCCGCCATCTCCGCCGAAACCACTACCGCTGTAATAAGGTACCGCCGGATCCGGCAATCGTAGATACGTTGTACGAGACGGGAAGAGCCGATGAGCCCCCGCTTTGCGTAACGGTGAACAATTGACCTGCGATCAAAATTTGCCCTGATCGCGTGCCAGACCCCGGATTAGGTGACACGGCGAAACCGTCAAAGCCCGAACCACTCCCTACCGCAGTGGTTACTTGAATCCATGGAACGTAGGAAAGTGCCGTCCATTGACAGGAGGAAGGAGTGACAGTAAGCGGAATCACGCCCGTGCCTCCCTGCGATGGGATAGTGGCTGCCGCTGATGAAAGCGAGGCGCTACAGTTGGCCCCATACTGAACCACTCCAAACTGCGTACCCGCGATGTTTATATAGCCACCCCGGACGCCGTAATCGTTTCTGGTGACGAAATAATACACCGATGTCGATCCGTTTACCACGGTACTGGAAGAGAGTTGAATCCAGGGAACGGTCGTAACGGGAGTGAAAGAACATCCCGGCGGCACCTGAACGGAGACGCTGTTCAAACCGCCGTTTGCGTCCAAATTCTGAATGGTAGGTGTCAACCCCGGCGTGGTGCACGATCCCGCGACTTGCGACACGGTGATGGATGACGACCCTACCTTAATGAAGGCACTCCGTGCCGAGGAAGTCTGGTAATTTGCCGGAACCGTGTAAGTAAACGAACCGCTTCCTACACCGAATGCTGACGCACCGGTGGTGACAAAGCTGGCGCTGTAACCGTCGGACGAAGTAGTCCACGCTTCCCATGGGCATCCGGGATTGACCGTCACCGAAATGGTGCCGGACACTCCGCTCAGCGGAGCGGCAATGCTGGAAGCAGACAAGGAGAGCGAGCACATCGTCGTGGAGTTCAGGTCGATTTTCTCTATGAAGGCATTTCCATACGACGGGCTGGTCAGTGTATCCGGAACGGAGCTCTGAACTACACCAGGACTCGTTGGAAGCGTCTTTGATGTTGTGTAGCCAGCGAGGACAGCGTTTCCGGACGAATCAAGCGCCAAACCTTTGACCACGGTGGTTACACCCGAACCGAACTGCGTGGAATAAAGAACCGACGTCGCGCTGGCATTGAATTTAGTCAAAAACGAAATACCCGACGTGCTGTAGTAGCCGGACCGCTGCACTGCCGGAAACGAGCCCGGGGTAAAGGGAAAGTTCGAAGAATTAGTGGTCCCGGTGACGATGGGGGCCCCGGTGGCGTCCACGGCCAACGCGGAAATGGAATCATCGTTAGAGCCGCCTATGAAGGTGGAGTAAAACACCCCACTGCCGGTGTAATTTAACTTAGTGAGAAATGCCTCCGTATAGCCGGTAAAATTTGTGGAAAAGGCCCCTGCCGTCACGGGGAAGTCCGACGAATTCGTCTGACCGCCGATGTAAGCATTTTGCTGCGCGTCCAATACAATCGCCGAAGGAATAGATCCGTTGGTCCCGGAAAGATAGGTGGAGTACGTAAGACCGGAACCAAAGGGATTGATGCACGCGACGAAGCCCTGTGAGGTATACGTGTTGGATGTTGGAGAAATCTTTTGATACGCTGTCGCCGACGTCGGAAAATCGTTGGAGTTGGTTGTCCCAATCACGTAGGCCTGATTGCTCGTGTCAAGTTTGACCGCCATCCCTACATCGGTATAGGACCCGCCGAGATAGGTAGAGTATGTCAACCGGTCGCCCGCTGGGCTAAGCTTTACAATATAGGCGTCAGTGGAGCCGGTTGTGGCTCCTCGGTTCATGACAGTGGAGTAAGCACCTGTAGTTGCCGGGATGCTTCCATAAGTGGCTCCTACCTCGTAAACGCTCCCGGAGGGATCGACTGCCAACCCATTTAGCGAATCGGAGTAATTGTTGTTGCCTAAGTAAGTGGAATAAACCAGCGCCGTTCCGGTTGGGTTCAGCTTTGAAATAAATACGTGCGAGTTGTTTGCAGCGGTCTGATAGCTGCCCACAACCGTCGGAAAATCTGTGGATTGAGTGAATCCGCCGACGTAAGCATTCCCGCCGGCGTCGACTTGTATCGCGTTCGCCATATCCAGATTGCTGCCGCCGATATATGTGGAGTATAGAACCGCTGAGCCTGTTGGGTTTAGTTTGGTCACAAATACATCGTTAGTATTGGCGTTCAGAGCAACTCGGTAAGCGCCGATGCTGGTAGGGAAATCGATGGACGCCGTGAAGCCAGTGACGTAAATATTGCCCGAAGAATCTAGCGCGACCGCGTTGGCCGCGTCTTCTCCTCTTCCCCCGAGGTAGGTTGCGAAGCTCATTACCGGGTCAACCACCAGATCGCGAGTACGATCGTAATCGCCCAGCTGGAGTGCAACAACGTTCCGCGATTGAAGCCTGTAGCTTGCAGTTATCTTCGACTTGGCTCCGCCGTCCTGCTGCCAAACGCTTGGCAGATGCTGAACCAATCGTCCATCAGCCGTTTCAATAACAAGATTGCCTTCATGATCTATGGCTAGATGCTTGGCGCCATCGAAGCGAAAACGCAGATCCTGCGAGCTGGCATTGGGATGCAAAACCACGTCGTATTCGAAGTTCCGCCCATTGCCGTAATAGACGATATCGACTCCGGTTTTCATGTCCCTGGCGCGAACCGATTGATAGTGACGTGCTCCGTTGATCCAGCCGCTCGGGTCGGAGCCGCGAAAATAGGATGAAGTTCCGCGAGTCTGCTGTTCACCGGTTACCGTGCCGAAAGCGCTTGAACCTGGAAACGAAAGGCGCACGGCAGACCGCCTCTTTCCAGCGCCAATCACAAAAGTCGCGCCGCCTTGCGTAACGAAAATGCGCGCACCCTCAGCATTCGCTGTGAAGAGCGCAGTTGGATCTATTTGGCCGCGATTTTCCTCAAATACCACCGGCACGTTAGACAACACGTTTGAAGGCGTTGTCTGCGCAGAAAGTGAGCCAATCGCGGCAGAGATGGCTAGGAATAGAAACTTAGAAGTAGACGAATGCAAGAGATTTCTCGGAACTAGGATAATCCCGATTGCTCTTCACGGCAATTAAGCCCCTTCTAGGTAGGTGTATCCGTGCAAGCCGTCTTCATAAAAGCGTAACAATCGCCCGGATTCTTCGTAGCCCATGCGCCCTTCGCGGACCGCGATTTCCACATCTTTCCGTAATTGTGCGATGAGCGTGTCCGCTTTGAACTGAACGTAATTCAGAACTTCACGAACGGTATCGCCCTTAATGTACGACTCCAATATCGGTTCCCCGTGGTCGCCGATGCGCACGTGCACGGCGTTTGTATCGCCAAACAAGTTATGCATGTCGCCTAGGATCTCCTGGTAAGCGCCCACAAGGAACGCACCAAGATAGTAGTCCTGGCCAGTGTAAGTATGAAGCGGGAGTGTCCGTTTCACATCGCGTCGATCAATAAACTGATCGACTTTGCCGTCCGAATCGCACGTGATATCACCCAGGACCGCGGGATGCGTGGGCCGTTCCTCCAGCCGATGGATCGGCATGATCGGGAAAAGCTGCTTGATCGCCCAGCTATCCGGCATGCTTTGAAACAAAGAGAAATTGCAGAAGTACGTATCGGAGAGGGACGCTTCCAGAGGCTCCAGTTCTTCCGGTAAGTAATCCAGGTCCTTAGCCATCCGGAGTACCTTCCGGCAGATAGTCCAGTGGAGGTTTTCGGCCAAGCACCGCTGCTCAAGCGATAAATAACCCAAGCTAAATAGATTCAGCGCTTGGTCGAGAGCCTGCTGTGCATCGTGATATGTCTCGAGTAAATTCCTGGCGGAGACGGAACGGTACGTTTCCTGTAAGTCGATGAGCGGCTGTTCCGGTTCGGCGGGCAATTCGAGCGGCGCGTCTTCATCGCCGAGCCCGGACACGCCGAGAACATTGAAGACCAGCACGCTATGATACGCGGCGATAGCTCGCCCGCTTTCCGTGACGATCGTCGGATGCGCCACGCCTACTTCATCGCACACATTTTGGATGTGATACACAACATCGTTCGCGTATTCCTGCAGGGTGTAGTTCACGCTGGATTCGAAATCCGTCTGAGAGCCGTCATAATCGATCCCCAGTCCGCCGCCGACATCCATGTACTTCAGCCCTGCCCCGGCTTTGCTCAGTTCCACATACAGGCGCGCGGCCTCATTCACCGCGCCCTTTACTTGCCGGATGTTGGTAATCTGACTGCCCAAATGGAAATGCAAAAGCACCAGCGAATCCGCCATGCCGTGCATTTTCAGCTCTTCCAAGGCGCGCATTAGTTCGGTAGTCGTCAAGCCGAACTTCGAGCGGAATCCTCCCGATGACTTCCATCGCCCAGATCCGCGGCTGGCCAATTTGACGCGCATCCCGATCTGGGGGCGAACGCCGACTCGCTCGGCGTATTGGAGGATGAGCGGCAACTCGGTGTATTTTTCGACCACCGGAATGATGTTGCGTCCCATTTTCTGGGCCAACATCGCCATTTCGATGTACTCGTCGTCCTTGAAACCGTTGCAGATGATCGGCGTGTCGTTAGACGCTACGGCCATAACCGCCAGCAATTCCGGCTTCGACCCAGCCTCCAGCCCAAAGTTATACGGCCTTCCGAATTCCAGTACTTCTTCCACCACCTGGCGTTGCTGATTCACCTTGATGGGATAGACGCAGCAATACTTGCCGTTGTACTTGTGCTCGGAGATCGCGGTTTCGAACGCGGAGTGGATCTCTCCCAAGCGATGCTTCAGGATTTCGGTGAATCGGATCAGGATGGGAAGCGAGATGCCACGCAGAATCAGCGTGTCTACCAGCTTCTTCAGATCTAATGAACGTGCCGGGTCCTTGTCGGGATGCACCAACACATGCCCGTCC
>CAXSIG010000274.1:6711-7346 GCA_964237255.1 uncultured Bryobacteraceae bacterium | reverse complement strand
CGTGGTCGCATCACAGTTGGCGGCGCATGCCAAATACGGGGCGTAGTCCCGGAAATCGCCTCTCGGGAACATGGGCGGGCAATTGTCAACGTTGTGCGGGCAGCAATCTCTAGCTGGCAGGACTTGTCGGCTATCGCGGTCACTCAAGGTCCAGGACTTATCGGATCGCTGCTGGTTGGCGCGACGTACGCAAAAGCGCTTAGCTATGCGCTGGATCTGCCGCTGATCGGAGTCAACCACGTGGAAGGACACATCCATGCGGTGATTTGGGAACAGCCGGTTGAGTTCCCCGCCCTTGCGTTGGTTGTTAGCGGCGGACACACGCATCTGTTTTCAGTCGCGGAGTCCTACGAGCTTCGACTGCTGGGTCGAACTCGCGATGACGCCGCCGGCGAGGCATTCGACAAGGTGGGAAAGCTGTTCGGCTTCGGCTACCCTGGCGGTCCGGTGATCGACCTTTTGGCTCCTTACGGGGATCCCAAAGCTGTTCGCTTTCCCATCGCGAAGCTCAAAGGCAGTTCGCTCGACTTCAGCTTCAGCGGCTTGAAGACAGCGGCGCTGCGATGGTTCGAATCGCAGGACATGGGTTCGGAGCTTATCGCCCGGCAGGAACTACTTGCCCGTACGCCTCGCCC
>CAXSIG010000274.1:0-6701 GCA_964237255.1 uncultured Bryobacteraceae bacterium | reverse complement strand
TGGCTCACGGTTACCTCGCAACGAACGCTGGATGCCGTCGCAGCATTTCAGCGCACCGTCATAACGGAACTGCTTTCGCGGCTTCGGCCGAGCGCGGAAGAGATCGGCGCGAAATCGATCATCGTGTCGGGCGGCGTCGCCTGCAATCGAGGATTGCGCGATGCCGCGCAATCGACGGGCTTACCCATCCCGATCTACTTTCCGAGCCCTGCGCTCTCCACCGACAACGCGGTCATGATTGCGGCCGCGGCGTTCCCAAAATTTCGTCGTGGCGAGTTTTCCGGTTTGGATATGCCGGTATACTCTCAGCTGCGCTAAGCGCGAGCGGCGTCGGCCTTTTCGGGATTGACACCCAACTCGTCCATTGCTTTTGCGGCCTTCTTAGCATCGAACTTGCCATCGCGAGAAAGACGACTAAGGGCAGCGGCCGCTATGGATGCAGCGTTCACTTCAAAATGACGACGGAGCTCGGCGCGGTTGTCGCTACGGCCGAATCCATCGGTACCGAGTGTGACCATGCGGCCCGGGAGCCAAGGGGCGATCTGGTCCTGAACAACCTTCATGAAGTCGGAAGCCGCAATAATCGGGCCTTCCACCCCCTCAAGTACGGTCTGAATGTGGGGCTTCTTCGGGGTTTCAGTCGGATGCAGCCAATTCCAACGTTCTACCGCCAGTGCATCGCGGCGAAGTTCGTTATAGCTGGTAACGCTCCAGACATCGGCTGCGACTCCGTACTTCTCCTCCAGGATTGCTTGCGCCTTGATCGCTTCGAGCAAGATTGGACCGCTGCCGAACAATTGAACTTTCGCCTTGGCCCTCTTATTTTCGGAAGCCTTGAAGCGGTACAGGCCCCGTAAGATACCCTCGCGACAACCCTCCGGCATCGCGGCCATTGGGTAGGTGTCGTTATACAGGGTGATGTAGTAGAAGAGGTCTTCGCCCTCCTGATACATGCGGCGGATACCGTCTTGCACAATCACCGCGATCTCATAGGAGAAAGCCGGGTCATAGGTGGCGAGCGTCGGGACCGTACTCGCAAGCAAAATGCTGTGGCCATCCTGGTGCTGAAGTCCTTCGCCAGCGAGCGTGGTTCGGCCAGCGGTGCCGCCCATCAGGAAGCCCTTGCCGCGAGAGTCCGCGAAGGCCCAGATCATGTCGCCTACGCGCTGGAACCCGAACATCGAATAGTAGATGAAGAACGGAATCATCTCCTTCTTGTAGTTCGTGTACGCCGTTCCGGCAGCGGTGAACGAAGCCATTGATCCGGCTTCGGTAATGCCTTCTTCGAGAATCTGGCCGTCCTTCGCTTCCTTGTAATACAGGAGCATGTCGGCATCGTGGGGCTTGTAAAGCTGCCCTTGGCTCGCATAGATGCCGAACTGGCGAAAGAGCGACTCCATACCGAATGTTCGCGCTTCGTCGGGAATGATTGGAACCACGCGCGTGCCGATGTCCTTCGTCTTCATCAGCTTCGTCAGGATCTTGACGAACGCCATGGTAGTCGAAGGCTCCGGACCTTTCGACGCTTCGAGCGATTCGCTAAAGGTATCCAGCGCGGGCGCGGTGATCTGTGACGGCGGCACAACGCGTGTGGGCAGATAGCCGCCCATTTCTTTGCGACGCGCGTGCATGTACGACATTTCCGGTGAATCGGTCGGAGGACGATAAAAACCGGCGCCGTCTTTCGGCGCATCCGGGATGTTGATGTCGAACCAAGTCCGGAAATATTCCAGATTCTTGTCGTCCATCATCTTCTGCTGATGCGTGGCGTTGCGCGCTTCCAGATCGCCTAAGCCGTACCCTTTGACCGTCTTGGCCAGCACGACGCTGGGGCCGCCTTTGAAGTCGACCGCTTGTTTGTAGGCGTTGTACACCTTCTTCGGATCGTGTCCACCCCGGCGCAACTTGCCCAACTGTTCGTCCGACCAATCCGCAACCAACGCAGCGGTTTCGGGATAGCGTCCGAAAAACTCCTTGCGAATATACGCGCCGCCTTTGGCCTTGAACGACTGGTATTCGCCGTCTACGCACTCATTCATGAGCTGGATCAGCTTGCCTGTGGTGTCCTTTTCAAGCAGCTTGTCCCAGTCTCCGCCCCAGACGCATTTGATAACATTCCAGCCAGCGCCGCGGAACATCCCTTCCAGTTCCTGAATGATTTTGCCGTTGCCGCGCACCGGACCATCAAGACGCTGCAGATTGCAGTTCACAACGAAGATGAGATTGTCCAGCTTCTCGCGCGAGCCGAGCGTAAGAGAGCCCAACGATTCCGGTTCATCGGTTTCCCCATCGCCGAGGAACGCCCAAACTTTTCGGGGAGTCTTCTCGATCAGGCCGCGATTCTCCATGTATTTCATGAAGCGCGCCTGGTAGAGCGCGTTTAGCGGACCTAGCCCCATCGAGACCGTGGGAAAGCTCCAGAAATCCTTCATCAGCCACGGGTGCGGATACGAACTCAATCCCGGGGTGTCGCGCAGTTCGTGGCGGAAGTTCGATAGATCCTGTTCGCTTAGGCGCCCTTCGAGGAACGCTCTCGCATACACGCCCGGAGACGCGTGACCCTGAAAGTAAACGAAGTCGCCCGGCTGATCGCCATAGCTGGCGTGAAAGAAGTGATTGAAGCCAACTTCGAGTAGAGTCGCGAGCGATGCATACGTGGAGATATGGCCGCCGATGCCGTGATCGTGCTTGTTCTGATGGGACACCATCGCCATGGCGTTCCATCGCGTCAGGCTCTTGATGCGGCGTTCGAGCGCACGATCGCCGGGGAAGTCCACTTCGTCCTCGACACGAATCGTGTTCACGTACGGCGTGTTCTTTTCAATAGGAAGCGAGACGCCCGATTCACTTGCGTGCGAGGTCAACTTCTCCAGCAGGAAACGCGCACGCTCCGGCCCTACGTTCTCGAATATCTGATCGAAGGCCTCCAGCCATTCGCCGGTTTCAACCGAGTCGAGGTCCGAGGGACGTTCCGTGATGGATTGGTGCATGGATTCTATCCCATTATAATGAACGTCCGGGCGTGTGCCGCCACGTTGGTCGCCGTTCTCGGGTTTCCGGGCTCAACCAAACAGGATAGTCCCGTCAACGTCGGATTCCGCCTTCTTTATTTAGGCAGTAACGGCGCGGCCAGTGCAGCACGCTGCTCAGTACAAGCAGCCGAATCCGGCTTGCCGGCGTCTGCTGCTTCCCGCGAAATCTCTTTCCTGGCAAGTTCAACATCACGATGGTAGGCCGATGACTTCTGTATGCGTTCATATATCACGCGACCTAGCGCTTCACCTGCTTGTGTCGCGCCGAGACTGTGGACACCGCAAACGACACGGCTCTCCGCAAATTCCCGCGCGCGCAATAAGATCTCCGTTTTGCGATCCGGCCAGAGTTCTGAAAGTACCAATCCCACTATCCAACCGGTTGTCGAGTGGCCCTGAAGGGTAATCATAGGCGCTCACCCGGAATTCGGCTAATAGGAAACACAGGGGTCCGTTTTCATATTGAAATGGTCGCGGCCTTCGGTACTCATGTTTCACCTGATTGACCACTTTTTCTCCCGCTGCGATCGAACTAAACAAGAGCGAACCCAGTGCGGGGTATCGATGAAGCTTGAGGTTTACACCAACGCTGCACGAAAAATCTTTGAGTAGATCGTGGACTTCGCGGCTGTTATCGGAACGCGCCAATGCCCAGCGGCGGCTTCCGGCCATGCTCCGCGTTTTATTAAAGATCTCTCGGTCCAACTTGTCTTTTCGTCATCCACGGTGGGCGCTGGAAAAATAAGTTTCAGAGCACCGTTCAGCGTAAGTTCCGGAAGGTAAGGCTCGGCTCCAGAGCCTTGAACCACGACCGCTATCGCGATCAAGTAAACACACCGGGAATTCACGTCTTCAGGCTAGAGAGCAAACCTGAAATTCCCTGAACCTATTCCATGAATCGCACAAAGGTCTGCGATGTCTGCAGCAACCGCTTACGATTAAAATGACGATGCCGGAAAGCGCACCGTAAAAAACGTGGAGCCCGGCTCAGAGGCAACATGGATGGACGCCCCGTGTTGAACGGCCACAACGTGGGCTATCGATAAACCTAATCCATAACTTGGGCTCTCCGCATGCCGCGAAGAATCGGCCCTGTAAAAACGCTCAAAGATCAAAGGCACGGCGTCGGCGGGTATTCCGCAGCCCGTGTCATGCACCGAAAGAATGGCGTCTGTATTCTCGACCTTCAACGCCGCCGTAACCGTTTTCCCGTTTGGTGAATACTTCACTGCATTATCAACGAGCACTACTAACAAGCGCCGGATGGCATCTTGATCGCCTGACACATGGACTGCTGTTTCGGGAATATCCAGGCGGATCGGGACGTTCTTCACCGCAGCTTTCGGCATGATTTCGAGAGCCGCGGCCTGTAATGGAATCTGAAGATCGAACCCGGTTTTGTGCCGCGGGCCAGCATCCGAATCGGCTCGAGCCAAGAACAGCAGATCTTCCACCAGCCCGGTCATTCGCTCGCACTCGGTGCGGATGACGCGCAACGCTTCACGATAGCCTTCTTGGTCCCTTGGGCGTCGAAGAGCAAGGTCGGTCGTCGCCTGGATCAAAGACAGGGGAGTTCGCAGTTCGTGCGATGCGTCGGCGGTGAATCGGTTGATGCGAATCGCAGAATTTTCAATGCGTTGCAGCATGGCATTCCAAGTCGTCGCCAATGTTTGGATCTCATCCCTCGCCGGCGGAACGTCCAGACGGGTCGAAAGATTGTTGAAGTCGATTGCATTTGCCGCAGCTGTCATCCGAATTACCGGGGAAAGCGCGCGCTTACTCATCCAAAGCCCTCCTGTTGCCGCTATTGCGATCACTCCGGGAATCGTGATCAGCAGCAGGAATGCCAAGTGGTCAAGCGTAGTATCGATGAAAGCGGACGAACTTGCCAGGATCACCTGATACTGTCGATTGCGCTCCTGATACGTCTCCCCGAAGAAGCGATACCGAATGCCGCGGACTTTCGTGTTTCCGAAGATTCCACTCTGTTCCAAACGTGGCGCACTTCGCGGTAGCGCGTCTCCTGCTCCTCCTGAGTTGGCAAGAATGTGGCCCGCTGAATCCTGAACAAAGATCACGTAATCAACGGGCAAGGAACGGGAGAACTCGTCCATCTCATGCGCGAAAGTGGAAAGATTGTCAGATGCTTCGAGTGCCAGGTAGCGCTCCAGCCCCTTTGTGCGCTGCTTAAGCGAGTCGTCCAGGTCCGAATGGAGGCTATGGGAAAGAAGCAGCCAGATCAGTGCGCCGGAGAGACACTGTCCTCCGAGTAGAATCGCGCTGTACCAAAGCGTGAGTCGAACGCGGATCGACCCGCTATCCCGGGCCATTCGCATTCTCGCGCAAGCTGTAGCCAATTCCCCGAACCGTAAAGATGAGTTTCGGGGAAGGAGGCCGCTCCAATTTCGTTCTTAGCAAGCGAATGAAGGCCTCAATCGTGTTCCCATCGACATCCGCTTGATGGCCCCAGACCTGATCCAGGATTATATTCCGTGTCACTACTCGGCCCTTGTTTCGCAGCAGCAAAGAAAGCAGACTAAACTCGCGAGGGGTCAAGTCGATCCGGCGGCCGGCACGCAATACGTCGCGCGTGGTTGGGTCCAAAACCACGTCGGCGGCATGCAGAGTTACTCCTTGAGGAATTTTGCCTCTTCTGCTCACGGCGCGAATCCGGGCCAGCAGAACATCTAGCGAGAACGGTTTGGTCACGTAATCGTCTGCTCCCGCGTTTAGTCCAGCGATCACATCCGAATTCGAGTCTTTTGCTGTGAGCATCAGAATGGGAGTCTGATCCCCCTTGATGCGAAGTTGGCGGGCAATGGTGAAGCCATCCACCCCCGGCAACATTGCGTCAAGAACAATCACATCGAATATCCCTCCCGTTGCTATCTGGAGAGCCGCGCTCCCGTCAAGCGCCACCGTCGCCCGGTACCCCTCTTCCTCCAGCGCGTTTCTGAGCAGTTCAGCCATTCGCAATTCATCCTCGGCCAACAGAATTCGCACTTGTTGCACTGTATCTTAACGCTTCGGGCCGCAACGCTTGCCGATACATTCGTTCCGTCAGAAGCGCAAGGAAATATCCGCTTTCAGCAAATTTTCAGCTTCGGCTCTTACACTACTGAGGTGCAAAGAGGTTGCGCGCCAACGATCCGGTTCGCGTTAGGTCTGCTCGCAACGCTCTCATTGGCTAACGGACAGGGCATATCCCTTCGGATCACGCTGGCCGACGCGTTAAACCGAGCAAAACTTTACGGCGTCACGCTAAGCTCGGCAACGCTTGCGACATCTCTAGCGCGTGAAGAATTGAAACAGGCCAAAGCAGCGCGCCTTCCTTCGCTCAATGCTTTTAACCAATTCATCTACACGGAAGGAAACGGAACGCCCTCCGGTGTGTTCGTCGCGAACGACGGTGTTCACATCTATAACGAACAGGCGATTGTACATGAAGAGCTACTTTCCCTTGTGCGTCGCGGAGACCTTCGGCGCGCCGCTGCGGCCGAGGCGACAGCGAAGGCCCGAGTTGATATTGCATCACGCGGTTTGGATGCGACTGTGGTGCAAAACTACTACGCGGCGGCGGCATCAGGCCGTAGGATCGACACCGCACAACTTGCGCTGACCGACGCGCAACGTTTTCTCGATATCACCGTTAAGCAGGAAACAGGTGGC
>CAXSIG010000273.1:0-7350 GCA_964237255.1 uncultured Bryobacteraceae bacterium | reverse complement strand
ATAGTTTACGCAGTACCAGTAACCGGCCACCTTACTTACCGCATACGGACTGCGCGGGTAGAACGCCGTTTGTTCATTCTGCGGCGGCTTGGCGGCTCCAAACATTTCCGAAGAACCGGCTTGATAAATCCGAACCTTCTTCTGCGTCACGGTCATGTAATCCCGGACGGCTTCCAGCAGACGCAGCGTTCCCGTGGCAACGACATCGGCTGAGTATTCGGCCTGCTCGAACGAGACCGCTACATGCGATTGCGCGCCTAAGTTGTATACCTCATCCGGCTGTACCTTGTGAAGAATGTGGCGAAGCGAACTACCATCGGTCAGGTCGCCGTAATGCAGAAACAGGCGAGCGTCGGGATCGTGCCGATCCTTGTATATTGCGTCCAACCGATCTGTGTTGAACGTGCTCGCGCGACGTACGATTCCGTGTACTTGATAGTCTTTGGCAATAAGGAACCGCGAAAGATAGGATCCATCCTGTCCCGTGATTCCGGATATAAGCGCTGTAGGCATGAGAGAAAACGAGTTCTCTCGATTATCTCCTGAATTACTTTTTAAACAACCTGTCAAACGCACTACGCGCGTCGCTGGCCGTCCGTGGTGCAGCTGAGTTCAGGTCTGGTACTGGTACTGGTACTGGTACTTTGGGAATCTGCGCCACCGCATCGCGCGCCACCGTAACGCGTGGAGTGAATAATGCGCATTCGTTCGGCTGATCCTTCGACGGGATCCGGGCGGGAATTGGCTTAGTGCATTGAAAGCGGGTGGAAGGTTCAAAGTGAGCGCACTGTTTGCAGCAATGTAATTTGACATTGCATTTCGGGCAAATCGCTTCGCGGTCCGTGCTGGCGGCCAACTGCGTCGCGCAGTTAAAGCAGCGCGTTGCTGTAATTGCCTGTACTAAGCGCGGTAGTCGCGGCCCTGTAATATCGATCGGAGGTCGTGGGCCTTGCGGCTTTCCGTCGCCGTTCCTGTATAACTTGGGACCGTTACGATCGGAATCCTGGTAACCACGTTGCGAATATTTGCGGTCGCCGTCCATGCGGGGATGGTGCTCCTTACGTTACTTACGGAAATGAGGAACTAGTGAATAGCCTTATATCGTGTCGCTTAATCGGCCGCCTGATTCACAACAAATACCTTCACACACGGGAAGGAGGTTTTCTGTAACCCACGCAAATCACATTTGGAAGAGCGTAGCTTGCGGAAACCCTCAGGCAGCAAATACATATTTAACATGGAATGTTCGAAGCTGGCATGAAGATTTCGTTTCTTCCACATTAAAATTTCTGGAAGTCCTTAGATCCTGCCCCACTTCAGAAGAGAGGTACACGGGCGTGTACGTGGATCCGCAAAATGATTGGGACTGATTCGCAATGCATAGCCCAAGCGCCCCGTATACTGCGGCGTCAACTCGCGATGAAAGACCGTAACTGATCCAACACGCTCCTTCGGTGGTAGTTGCACCACGGCCGTATCTTCTAATCTGCCGTTCGCGCCGACCTTACCCATCACTACTTCGACGCGAATGTCGTCCGGTTCCAGGCCGGCCATCTCCACCGCGGCGCGAATCGAGACCGATCGTCCGCTGGTTACGGGCTCCGCCGGGGCGGGGCTTGATTCCACAAAAGTTACCTGGTCCCACACGGCGCGTACGCGGGCGCTCCACTGCGCCTGCTCACGAGCCTTGGCAAAACTGCCGGACCGGAATTCCACATAGTTGGAATGAGCGGGTTCGTAGAGCGACTGATTATACTCCGCCACCATGCGCCTGGCGTCGAAGTTAGGCGTGACGCCCATGATGGATTGCTTCATGCGCTTCACCCATTCGGAAGAACCAGAGATTTCCCGCCGGTCGAAGAACGCGGGTACTATCTCTTTCTCCATCAAATAGTAAATTGCGCTTGCATGAAGGCCGTCCTGATCGTCGGCATACTCTTCGCGATCACCAATTGCCCACCCGCCCGAATATTCATACGCTTCGTCGTACCATCCATCGAGAATGCTGAGGCTAAGCACACCGTTCATCGACGCTTTCATACCGCTGGTGCCGCAAGCTTCTTCCCCGCGGCGAGGATTATTGAGCCATAGGTCGACACCCTGCACTAACTCGCGTCCGACCTTCATGTCGTAATCTTCAACGAAGACTAGATGCTTCCAGAGTTCGGGATCGCGTGAGAGTTCCACAATTTCCCGAATGAATGTCTTACCCGGCTGATCCTTCGGATGCGCCTTGCCCGCTATGACAATCTGTACCGGACGCTCGGGGTTGAGCAGGATGCGCTTCAATCGCGCCGGATCGCGGAACAAAAGCGTTGCGCGTTTATAGGTAGCGAAGCGGCGCGCGAAACCGATGGTCAGCGCATTCGGGTCCAGTACGTCACCGGAATAACGGAGTTCCGCGCTCGAAGCTTTGCGACGAAAAGCGGATGCTGTCTGGCGATCGCGAATGAAACCGATCAGACGGCGCTTGCGACGACGATGCGCTTCTAATAACTCTTCATCGGGTATGTCTTTGACCAGGTTCCATCGAGTAAAGTCGCCGGTGAATTCGCGCCAGTCCGGTTCCAGGTATTGGTCGTAAAGATCGGCAAAGTCACCATTCAACCAGCTCGGCAGATGCACGCCGTTGGTAACCGCGGTAATCGGAATCTCATTCACCGGAATCTCCGGCCATAACTCATGCCACATCTCGCGCGATATTTCGCCGTGCAGCTTACTCACGCCGTTACGGTAGGCCGAGGTCTTGAGCGCGAGAATCGCCATGGAGAAGCGTTCGCCGCGATCCTCCGGGTTGCGACGGCCCAACTCCATAAACTTATCGAAATCGATGTTCGCTTCCCGGCAGTAATTCTGAAAGAAGTGGTACATCATGCCGGGATCGAAGAGGTCGATGCCCGCCGGTACCGGAGTATGCGTGGTAAAAACGTTATTCGTGCGGGTTGCTTCGACAGCCTCTTCGAAACTGAGGCCATGCTTCTCAATGAACACGCGAACCCGTTCCAATGCCAGGAACGCGGAGTGTCCCTCGTTCATGTGGTAGACGGTCGGCTCCAGACCCATCGCGCTGAGGGCGCGAAGACCGCCGATGCCCAGAACGATTTCCTGCCGGATGCGTGTTTCGTTGTCGCCGCCGTAAAGCTGATCGGTAATGGCTCGAGCCTCCGGCCTGGCGTTCTCCGGAATGTTGGTATCAAGCGCAAACAGCTTCACACGTCCAATAGCGATCTCCCACACTTTGATGGACAGGGGACCGGTTGGGAGGTTGACGGAGACATGGAAATCGTTACCATCCGGGCCGCATACGGGCTTGACCGGAAGCGAGAAGAAATCGTTTTCGGGGTAACGTTCCTGTTGCCAACCATCGGCATTGAGGTACTGCCGAAAGTAACCGTGCTGATACAGAAGTCCTACACCGACGAGCGGTAGGTTCATGTCGCTCGACGACTTCATATGGTCGCCGGAGAGAACGCCGAGACCGCCGGAGTAAATCGGCAGACACTCGGTTAATCCGGATGCCACCGAGAAATAGGCGATGAGCTTACCATCCGGGTCTCCGGCCCCGGCAGCTGCCTCGCGCGCCAGGTGAAAGTCGAACCGTTCGCAGGCCAACTTATAAAGAGCGCGGTATCGCGGCTCTGTTACGGCGCGTTCCAAGGTCGCTTGCGATACGCGGCCCAGCATCGCTACGGGATTGTATTGGCACTCCTTCCAAAGCTCCGTATCCAAACGGCGAAAGAGGGCACGAATCGCGGGTTCCCAACTCCAGACGATGTTATAGGCTAGTTCAGGCATGCGCGCCAATTGTGGCGGCACGGACGGGCGGACAAGAAACTCTCGAATGGGCTGAATATGGAACGGCATGAAGGAAGGAAGGCGTTTGTCTAATTTTATCGCTGCGGCTTTTGTGCCCGTGTTACTGGCGGCCCGGCAGGTTCAGAAATGAAAATTCCGCACCTCCGTTGGGTTCTCGCCGCGATGTTGTTTTTCGCGACGGCGGTCAATTACCTGGACCGGGGAGCATTGGCCGTTGTCTCGAAAAACATTCGTACTGACTTCGGATTGAACGAGCAAGATTATTCGTACAGCTTGGTTGCGTTTTTTCTCGCTTACGCAATTATGTACGCAGGCTCTGGTTACATTGTAGACCGTTTGGGTACAAAGCGCGGCTTCGGTTTATTCATCGGATTCTGGTCGATCGCAGCGATGCTTCATGCCGCGATTCGGGGCACGTGGAGTCTGGCGGGAGCGCGGTTTCTGCTTGGGCTAGGTGAGCCGGGGAATTGGCCTGCCGCGACCAAGGCGGTGAACGAGTGGTTTCCGGCTCGGCAACGCGCGCTGGGAGTAGGAATCTTCAACGCGGGGTCCTCCGCCGGGGGCGCGCTATCCGGTTTGGTGATCGCGTGGCTTACCATCCATTACGGTTGGCGCTTCGCCTTCTTTTGTACCGGCGCAGTGGGCTTGATCTGGCTGTTGGTTTGGCTGTTCCTTTACAATCCGCCGCACAAGAACCATTGGTTGTCGGAACGGGAATACGCGACCTTTCGCGATGAGATTGCAGCGCCGCAAGAAACGCAGCCAGTTGGTGAGCGAGTCCGTTGGCAAAGCGTCTTAGCGTCACGCGGTTGCTGGACTTTGGTTCTAGCGCGATTCTTTACGGATCCCGTGATGTACTTTGTGATCTTCTGGCTACCGGAATACTTACAGAAAGAGCGCGGGTTCGATCTAGCTTCGGTTGGCAAATACTCCTGGGTGCCGTACGTGTTTGGGGGCGTCGGATATTTGCTGGGAGGGTGGATGGCAGGCGTGATGATCCGCTCTGGTTGGACTATTGCCCGTACCCGCAAGACCGTGATGCTGGTCGGAGCGATTTTTATGCCGTTCGCGATACTCGCACCGCATCTCCCCGAAGCTTGGATGGCGATTGCGGCAACCTGCTCCCTGACTTTCGGACACTCGCTCTGGGTGAGTAACTTGCAGACGATCCCGACCGATATATTTCGCGGCTCCGAGGTAGGGCGGGCTGCCGGGTTTTCCGGCACCGGTGGAGCGATCGGCGCCATGCTCGCGAATTTGGGAACCGGGTACGTGGTCCGGCACGTTTCTTATTCACCGGTGTTTCTGCTGGCCGGGCTAATGCATCCGTTATCTATGGCGCTCATCTACTGGTTGCTTCCGGATCGTGAATTCCCAACAGAGCAAAGCAAGGTGAACGCATGAGCGTCTGGCTTGCTTGCATCGCCCTGCTCGCGGGTTTGTATACAACAACGCCCAGTCCAGGAAATCGCTTCACGTTGGAGGTGGAGAAGACAGGTCTTATGAAAGGCAAGAAGCATGTCTTTTCCTTTCCGAAATACAACGCGCAATTGCAGTACGACCCCAGCGCCGTGACTTCCGCAAAAGTGGAATTTACTCTAGACGGCGCCAGTATGGTGTGCGAAGACGAATGGGTGAAGCCGAAAGACAAGGAGAAGATTCTTGAATGGGGACTTCACAAAATGATCGAAGTCGAAAAACATCCTCAGTTGCGTTTTGTTTCAGGAAAAGTGACGGAGACGGACGCGGGCCACTTTCAGGTGGGAGGCAATCTAAGCATCCGAGATGTGGAACGGCCAGTGACTATTGCTGTGACGAAGTCGCAAGCCAATGGGGACTTGATTCTCGAAGGACAGTCCACCATCGATATGCGCGATTGGGGAATGAAACCACCGACAGCAGGTCTCGGTTCAGTCGGCACAAAACCGGAGATGCTCGTCCGTTTTCATCTGCGTTTCCAACCTTCAGCTAAATTGGCCAGAGACTTGCATTAATTCGCGCGAGGAGGAGCCAACAAATGCTCTGGACAATTTTTGTAGTTCTCTTGGTATTGTGGTTACTTGGAATGGTCAGCGGCGCCGCGCTAGGCGCTTACGTTCACATTCTGCTTGTTCTGGCTGTGGTGGTGCTGGTGATCCAATTGGTAACCGGCCGTCGCGCGGTCTAACCCTCGTCAATATTTCGGAACGGAGGGATCCACCTTATCGCTCCACGCGAGGATTCCTCCGGTGAGATTTTTAACGTTAGTAAACCCGGATTTGCGAAGGAATTCCACCGCCTTGCTGGAGCGTCCACCGCTCTTGCAATGAACGATTAACTCACCCTGTGGATTAAGTTCTCCGATTCGTTTCTCTAAGTCGCCTAGCGGAATAAGCTTCGAGTTCGGAATACGACCAATCTGAAATTCGTGAGGCTCACGCACATCGAGGAGCGTGAAGTCATCCCCACGGTTCATCTTCTCTTTCAGGTCGATAACGCTGGTTTCACGTGTTGCGATAACTGGTTCGGGTTGCACGTTCACTCCACAAAACTCTTGATAGTCGATTAGCTTGTTAATTGTTGGATGGTCGCCGCAGACTGGGCACTCCGGATTACGCCGTAGCTTCAATTCGCGAAAGCGCATAGCGAGCGCGTCATAAAGAAGCAGGCGGCCGACAAGTGGGTCGCCGGCTCCGAGAATCAGCTTCACCGTTTCTGTCGCTTGTATCAAACCGATTACGCCAGGCAGGATTCCTAACACACCACCTTCGGCGCAGCTGGGTACCAATCCGGGAGGCGGCGGTTCCGCATATAGGCAGCGATAGCACGGGCCACCTTCATACGCGAATACCGTGGCTTGTCCCTCAAACCGGAAGATCGAACCGTAAACGTTTGGCTTGCCGAGCAACACGCAGGCATCGTTGACCAGATATCGAGTAGGGAAGTTATCCGTACCGTCGACAACCAAGTCGTAGTTAGCGATGATCTCCAAAGCGTTCTCGCTAGTCAGCGCGACTTCGTGACGATCCACCTTTACGTTCGGATTGATTTCACGCATCGTATCGATTGCGGAATCGATCTTCGGACGTCCGACGTCGCTTGTTCCATGGATTACTTGCCGATGCAGATTCGTGTGATCGACAACATCGAAATCCACAAGCCCGATCCGACCGATCCCGGCTGCCGCCAAATACATGGCGAGCGGAGCTCCCAAGCCGCCGGTGCCGACTAGAAGGACACTTGCGGACTTCAACTTCAACTGACCGTCCATGCCGACTTCTGGCATGATCAAGTGACGGCTGTAGCGAAGGATTTCTTCCTGGCTTAGTTCGGCCAAGCGTCAATACCCGCCAGCGATCGAAGGCACGATAGATAAGATATCCTTCCCGTCAACCGCCGTTTTTTCTTTATCGAGGTATCGAATATCTTCGTCGTTCAGGTACACATTGACGAAGCTTCGCAGTTTGCCCTCATCGGTGTAGATCTGCTTGCGAAGATCGGGATGCGCCGAGGTCAACGCGGTAAGGACCTCGCTAACATTAGATCCTTCCGCTT
>CAXSIG010000272.1:2362-7383 GCA_964237255.1 uncultured Bryobacteraceae bacterium | reverse complement strand
AAACCAAGCTCACCGGTTTCGACACGGTCTCGGCCATTCCCGGCCTTCTGAACATCATCAGCTCTCAGAATTCCGGAGTAGCGTTTGGAATTTTCTCCGAATCCGCCTCCCAGTATCGAACGCTGTTTCTAGTCGCGTTTTCCGTAATTGCCGTTGCGATCCTCGGAGTTCTTCTCTGGCGCACTGACCGCTCGGATCGCCGAAGCGCAATTGGTCTCGCTCTGATTTTCGGAGGAGCGCTCGGCAACGTATTCGACCGCATTCGTACCGGTCGCGTGACGGATTTCCTTGACGTTTACTGGGGGCAGGCTCACTGGTACATCTTCAACGTTGCCGATACGGCTATTTCCATCGGCGCGGGCCTGCTGCTTCTCTCCATGTGGAAACCGTCGGTTGCGCCACTCCCGGCTCAGAGTAAACATGCTGCCTAGGCTTTTCAGTATTGGAAGTTTCTCCCTACCGACGTACGGTGTTTTGGTCGCCCTGGCGTTTCTCATCGCGCTCTGGATGGTGGGCCGTCTCGCGAAACGGGAGGGCCTGGATCGCGATACGGTCATCAACCTTGGCGTCTATTGCGCATTGGCCGGAATCGTGGGCGCGAAGGCGTTGATGATTGCGCTCGACCCCAGCTACCGTTCCAATCCCGCCGATATTTTCTCTCTCGCCACGCTGCAATCCGCGGGCATTTTCTACGGAGGACTCATCGCGGCACTGCTGATGGCGTACTGGTACATGCGGCGCACCCAGCTGCCGGTTCTCCGCACCGCCGACCTTTTTGCTCCTGGTGTCGCGCTCGGTCACGCCATCGGACGAGTCGGATGCTTTGCCGCCGGTTGCTGTTGGGGGCGGATCGCCAGCGTGCCTTGGGCCGTTACTTATACCAACCCGGAAGCGAACCACGTGGGGGTGCCGTTGGGCGTTCCTCTCCACCCCACTCAGCTTTACGAATCGTTCGCCGAGTTAATGATTACCGCCATTCTCTACCGCCTGGTCACCGCCCTCACAAACCCGGTTCGATCATCGGCCTTTATCTGGTGCTGTATGGGATCGCGCGCGTGATTGTGGAGTTCTATCGCGCCCACGACGAATCGAATCCGCTTGCGCTTAGTCTCTCGCTTGAGCAGTGGATCTCGTTGGTTCTTACCGCGTTTGGAATTTACCTCTTCTTCGGCCGCAAGCCGCTGTTCGCATGAGCCGCATTTCGGTAATCACCGTGAGCCGCAACCGGCTCTCCCAACTGCGTGATTCCCTGACCGCGCTCGGCCCCGATTTTCAGTTAATCGTGGTGGATAACGGGTCCGGTGGAGGGGTTCTGGAACTCGAACAGGAGTTCCCCCACGTGCAATTTATCCGGCTACCGAAGAACTTCGGCCTGACGAAATCGCTCAATTTAGGCATTCGCGCCGCCGAGGGTGAATACATTCTCTTTCTACACGACGATACCCGCATTACCGCGTCCGGCATTACGGAGTTAGCCGATATTCTGGAAGCGCATCCGGAGGTTGGCGCGGTGGCCCCGTTATTGGTCGATTCGCTTGGCCATCCCACCCCGCAGGTTTACATGCACCCTCCCGACCCGGCGTTGTCGCCGGTCGAAACGAAATCGGATTCCGACGTTCCCGCAGTCTCAGGCGCTGCGTTGATGGTCCGGTCTTTCTTCTTGAAAGCCATGCGCCAGATCGACGAGCGCTACGGTAATTGGGGCAGCGATCTGGATATCTGCGCCCAGGTTCAACATCGCGCCAACAAGAAGGTTCGGGTAGTCCAGTCGGTTCGGGCCGTCCACGAATCCGCCGCGGAAAATTCTACTCTTTTAACGGCTGACCGCACCATCGGAACGTCCGTTTATCTCGGCAAGTACCAAGGCGCCGCGGCGGGCTGGAAACACCGTTTCTCTAGTGTTCTGAGCGCATTGGTCACGTTTCGGCTCCCGCTACTTAAACACCTTGTCTCCAATCAGAAACTAGACGGTACCCAGTAGATTACTGAACCTGAATATCCACTTGATCGTGGTATGCGTCGATCGTACGAATCGCCAGCGGCAGAGCCCCGTTCCCAACTAGATTTGTCGGGATGAAAACATTAATTTGGTACAGGCCGGGAAAGGAAGGAGCCAACCCGGAGTAAGTCACGGCTGCGGTTTGCCCGGCGATTGTCGCCGCGACGGCATTTACGGTAGCGCCTGCGTTTGGGGCCCCATCGATTACAGTGGCGTTTACCGCACCCAGGCCGGCCGCGTAGACAATCACCGTCTCGCCCCGGCGTGCCGGATTGGCGGTCGATACTACCGCGCCGCTAGAATGCGCAATCACCCCCAGCCCGGTTCCAGTCCCATTGACCGAGAAAACACCAGGCGCCGTGCTTTGCAGAGGGACCGTCACACTGTTCGATGCTGTACCGCTATTCGTCACAACGATGGTCGCGGCAGACCCGGTGACGCTGTACGGGACCAGAAAATTGACCTGATTGGCGCTTACATAGGCGACTGGCGCGGCGATCCCATTGACGGACACCGACGTATCTCCCAACGTGCCCGTGTAGGGCAACGTTCCCGACGCGGCATTTGCCGCCAGTCCGCTCCCAAATACCGTGATGTATTCACCTGGCGCGATCGCCGCTCCCGCCGGAGCGAGACTCGCCCCATTGAAAATCCCCTGGGGCGATAGGTAAACACCTGTCCCGGCAACCGACGGCGCGCGAATGCCGATGTCGATGGAATATCCCGCTGGGTCGAGCGAACTCAAACCGGCAGCCACAAACCCGTTGCCGCCGGTTCCCAACAGCAGAAGGTCGAGGTTGTAGCTAAAGGTTGAATTCGAGTTGAGCGAAACCGGATTCGAAAGCGTTACCTCGAAGCCAGGCGACAATCCGAGCTGGTGATGTCGTTCCGATTCCACAGTCTGAGCGAGCGCGGGAACACTATCGAGGGATCCGGCATAAGCGGCCGTACTCTGGTGTGCCAAATCCAGGCGGATTCCTCCGGTCCAGTACAGCCCGGAAAAGTTCGTCGCGGCTGGAGTGCCCGAGAATTGCCGAACACCGATCAATATATCCTGGCCGCCTGCATAGGGAGAGCCCGCAAGGAAGACATTGCCTGAACTGGATATGTAGACGTTTTTAGTCCCGCCGACAATAGGACTAGCGGCGCCGAAAGACAAAGTGCCCGATCCATCGGTTCCGATTGCATAGCTTCCACCCCCGACGGCAAGCGTTTGGACCGCGCCGTTTAGGTAGCTCGCGGCGTGTCCGGTGGCCATAAACGTCCCGATTGCGCCGCCGGTCGAGATTGGCAAGGTGAAAAGCGCCGAGCGCACCCCGGTCGCCACGCTGTTCTGAAGTTCGAAACTAGCAGTAGAGTAATTGCCCGATAATAGGTTCGCCCCTTGACCGGTTGCAGGCGCAGGAATTGCCGCGAACAGGTCGAAGGTGTTGTCCGCGCTCTCCGTCGTGGAACCGATTATTAGTTCCGTACCGGCTCGGGCGTTGATCGTGTAGCCGTTCCGCTGCGGATTCGACAAAGTCATGGTCCCGGACGCGTTGATCGAATAAGATCCCGTTCCTGTCAGAGTCGTAGAGGGCTGATTCCCGACAGTCTGAATTGCGTCAACGGCATAGCCGCCGGCTCCGTTGAGCGTGAGCGTGCCGAGTGACGCGACGGATCCGGTAACATTGCCCAGCGCGTCGGTCGAAAACTCGATTTGGCGGTAAAAAAATCGTCCATTCAGGCTGGAATTCGACAGAGTTTGGGCGAACAGTTCGGAAGCAAGTGCCAGGAGTGCGACGAATCCGAGTGGGCGCGGCATTCTTCTTTTCACTCTAGCGTGCCTGTTTACTCAACCGGCCGTATTACGTTACGGAGGTACAAACGTTAAAATTCCTAAAGATATCCGAAATCCCGTCGATACAACGATTAGGGCGGCAAGTTGGCTGCAACTCGACAAGTGCCGCTGTGTTAGGACTTACAAGGATCGGAAACATCCCTTCATGAACAAACATTCCACATTGATTCGGTCTTTTGCTTCGATTCTGCTAGTCGTTCTCTCCTCGCCGCTAATCTCCTCTTCGGCGTTTGCCCAAGACCAATCACCCACAATCGAGCTTCCGGATCACTCCGAATGTGCGTTTTTCGGTCCGAATCGGGAAAAATTCATGAAGTCGGCTCTCCAGAATGCGGGAGCGCAGCCGGAATCGGCTCTTTCCAGGACCACTCGTCTGGTTGCGAACGCCGTTCACCCCAAGGATATGTCGATCGGGAGTCCAGCTGGACTGGCCGTTGCGGAGGGCAAGAGCTTCAGCCAACAACCGGCTGCCGATTCCGTCGACTACTATATTCAGCAAGACCTGAAGGCGAACAACGTCACCCCAGCCGACAAAACGGACGATTACACGTTCATCCGGCGCGTCAATCTCGCTCTGACTGGCAGAATCCCAACGGCGGACCAGGTCGCTTCCTTTATGTTGAGCGGTTCCGGGAACAAGCGGGCCGAGTTGATCGACAGCTTATTGGCCAAGCCCGAATGGGTGGATAAATGGACCATGTATTTCGGCGATCTGCTCCAAAACAACGCGTCCAACATCGCCGGAACGCAACGCCGCGCGGAAGGACGAAACGCGTTTTACAAGTACGTTCACGATTCACTCGCTGCGAATAAACCGTACAACAAAATGGCGGCGGAGTTGATCGGTGCCCAAGGTCAGAATAGTTTCGACCAGGGCAATGGCCAGATGAACTGGGTCATCGGAGGTGTGGTCGGCGGCGGACCGACGCAGGACATTTTCGATCAGCAGACCACGATGCTCTCCGAGCAGTTTCTTGGTATCACTCACGTGAACTGTGTCCTCTGCCATAACGGACGCGGCCACCTGGATTCCATCAGTCTTTGGGGCAGTCAAACTACCCGATACCAAGCCTGGCAGTTGTCGGCCTTCATGGCCCACACGAACCCGGTTCGGACGAAAATTGTCGATCCCACTCAGCCGCAGAACAACAATCTCTACTACTGGACGCTGAACAAATACAC
>CAXSIG010000272.1:0-2352 GCA_964237255.1 uncultured Bryobacteraceae bacterium | reverse complement strand
GATTACGCTCTTGGCAGCACGACTGGCAATCGCCCGGCGCGGACCTATGTCGGTACGGGAGCTTCGCAGATCAAGGTTGTCACTCCGGCTTACCTGTTTACAGGCGACAAACCGAATCAGGGTGAAGACTATCGCGCTGCTTTGGCGCGGATGGTCACTGCCGATCCTCAGTTTGCCCGTGCAGCCGTGAACTACATGTGGGCGCAGTTCTTCGGACGCGGCATTGTGGATCCACCGGACCAATTCGATCCGGCGCGTCTCGATCCGAATAACCCGCCCCCCGCTCCCTGGACCTTGCAGCCGTCAAACCCGGCGCTGCTCGAAGCGTTGACGAAGCACTTCATCGCGAGCGGCTTCGATATCAAGGCTTTGCAGCGCGAGTTGGTGAATTCCGAAACCTACCAGCTTTCCTCCGCCTATCAAGGCGATTGGGACGCGTCGTATGAGAAGTTTTTCGCCCGGAAGTTCGTCCGCCGTCTCTGGTCGGAAGAACTCCACGATGCGGTAATTCAGGCGACCAACGTAATCCCGTCCTATAATATCGGCGGATTTTCGAAGGACTCGACCACCTACGGTGTTGACTCTCCCGGCTTTGGGAATGTGTCCTTCGCTATGCAGATGCCGGACGTGGTTGGAATGCCGGGCGGGAGCGTTTCCACCTTCCTCGATACGTTCCTTCGCGGAGATCGCGATGCCAACCCGCGCCGCCAGGATGGGTCCATCCTCCAGGCATTGGAAATGATGAACGACACGTTTGTCGAAACCCGAGTAAAGTCTACCGTTGCTTCCGGTTTTCTTACGAAGAGTATGGGCCAGACAAATTCTCAGCTGATCAACTCTCTGTACATGAACGTTTTATCGCGGAAGCCAACCGATACGGAAATGACTACAGCCACACAAAAGCTAAACTCCGGCAACAGAGGGAACGCGGCCGAAGACCTGTTCTGGGCGCTGTTCAATAAAGTGGACTTCATCTTTAACTACTAAAGGAACCAGGAATCATGGACGGCCAAGAAAAATTCGATAGCCTTATCGCTCGTTATCCGCATCCGAACAAGTCGTTCTATGCGCGGCCCCACCTTACCCGCCGGCATTTCTTTCAGTTAGCCGGCGCAGGTGTGACCGCATCGTTCCTGGCCAATCGGCTTCCGGCGGCTCCGGTTATTTCGACGACCGGTTCGGTCAAACCGAAGAACACCGCGAAAAATGTTGTATTCATCCTTCTGGCGGGGGCACCGAGCCACACTGATACCTTCGATCTGAAGATGATCGACGGCACCACGCCGACTTCGTTCAACCCCGCAACGGTAAACGGAGTCTTCTGGCCTACTGGGATCATGCCGAAGCTGGCGGCCCAAATGGACAGTATCGCCGTGGTTCGTTCGATGCGCGCTTGGGCTCTGGTCCATGGCCTCGGTCAGAACTGGGTGCAGATCGGTCGTAACCCGGCTGCTGTGCTCGGGAACATTTCGCCTAACATCGGTAGTGTCGTCGCGATTGAGAAAGACGCCGAACGCAGACCGAACCAAGTATTTCCAACCTTTCTCGCATTGAATTCTTCAAGCGGCGCCGGTCCCGGTTATTTCAATTCGCAGTATGCGCCCTTTCGCGTCCAGCCAAGCTCGGGCGGTCTTACGGATACCACAAATTCCGTTGGGCAATCTCGCTTCAACGATCGGTATGACTTGCTTCATCACCTGGACGACAACCTCCGCGTCAACGCGCCGAACGGCAAGCCGATGGAAGACTACGATAAGTTTTACCAAGCGGCGCAAGGGATGATGTATAACCCTGTCGTGTCGAAAGCTTTCACCTATTCAACAGCCGATAGCATGCGTTACGGTAACACCGGATTCGGGAACGCTTTGCTGGTAGCCAAGCAAGTGCTCACCGCCGATGAGGGCACGCGGTTTATCCAAGTCACCCAAGGTGGTTGGGATATGCACCAGAACATTTATTCCACGGCCCAACTTCCCACCATGGCGAAATTGCTCGACGACGGTTTGGCAACCTTTATCGGAGACTTGAAGTCATCCGGGCAGCTTGCGAATACCATGATCGTGATGCTCGGCGAGTTCGGACGCACTACAGGAAAAATCACCGCCGCCGGGGGGCGGGATCACTTTCTGCAACAGTTCGTCATGTTCGCGGGAGGCGGCGTTAAAGGCGGGCGGCCGATCGGATCCACCGATGCCACCGGGTCCAACACCGTAGATACCGGCTGGAGCCGCCAACGCGACATTAAGCCCGAAGATGTCGAGGCCACGATTTACTCCGCTATGGGAATCGATTGGACCACCATTCGCCACGACGATCCGTTAGGTCGCGGCTTTTACTACGTCCCCAGCTCCG
>CAXSIG010000271.1:0-7388 GCA_964237255.1 uncultured Bryobacteraceae bacterium | reverse complement strand
CGATGATCAGCGCCGAAGATCCGGAGATTCCCGCACCTGCCGGCGATTCCGAATCGGTGGTGAGGGTCAGCCCGGTTTGCGGCGCAAAGTGGCGGATTACCCATGCGAGCAGAGGAAGTTGATAGTCTCGAGTGGCCTGCAGCGCGGCGAGCGAAGGAAAGCGCTCTTCGCGTTTCTGGTCCAGGGAACGGAGGACAATCTCCGCACCTTCGTTAGTCTCTATCGTCGCCGTAGTGTAAAGATCGACCGCGAAGTTTACGGTGACCGAGTTTTCGTGAAAGAGGTACAGCGGCCAGATGTCGAGTGTTCCGCCGGCCAGATCGACGCGGCACGGCGCTTTCGCGGTAATGCGCATCCCGCGATTAACCGAAGATCTCTTGGACTGTGATCGATTCGGCGGAAAACGGAGTGAGACTGATGCTATCGCTGTCGCGATACCACTGCACATGGCCGCCGCCGTCCGTTACTTTAACGGTGCGCCGAGGGGGATTGATTCGCCAGAAACTTTGACAACCGTGAGCGAGGCAGAACGCCTCTTTGTCGTCCATCTCACCCGCCCGATTTGATGGTGACAGGATTTCGATCACCAGATCGGGAGCTCCGAAAAGCTCATCCAGGGATTCCGCTTGATCGTTGCGCTCTTTGGAGACGACGCCGACATCGGCACTTCGTGAATCGTGTTCCGGCGTGCCGCGATAGGGGCATTCCGTTTGGGCTACCCACAAAGGACCGAGTTTTGCCTGGAGCATGTCACGAAGCTTGCTCTCAAGCCTCTGGTGCTTATACTTTGGCTGCGTCACTTCGACCAACTCGCCATAGTGCAACTCGTACCGCTTATCCGGATGAAGCTCGGCTATTTCCCTTGCTTCCTCTACCGTCAGCAGTGCTTCGGCTACCGCGCTCATCTAGAAGATAAGCTTAACAGCCAGTTGCAGGATGCGCGGATCGAACGTGCTGGTAGGGCGTAGAAAGTCAGTACGCGGCGTGAACACATTAGTGGCGCTGCTGAACGAGTATTGCGTGTTTTGCAGCCCATTGAAGTTAGCTCGATTTGTCAGGTTAAATGCTTCGCCCAATAGACGAAGACGCACGCGCTCACGATAGAGCGGGATGTCGCGGGAAATCCGAAGATCGACCGTTTCGAACGCCGGACCCGTGATGGTGTTGCGTCCGATAGTGGGAACGCGATCGTTCGACGTGTTCTGATCGCTATTCGGATCGCCGGAAACCAAACGGCTAAAGACGCGACCGGATTGCACTTGGGCAATAGTAGATAACTGCCAGCCGCCTAGGATGTATTTCACGAAGGCATTGGAATTCGAGTTCCAGTAATTGATGTCCCAAACAGCAGAGAATACGAAACGATGGCGGATGTCAGCTGATCCAGGACCACGGTCGTTATTCGGCTGAAGAGTGTCCTGTACCTCCTTACCGTCATCACCGCCGCCGACGGTTACCGCGGTTCCATCGGGGGCCGTGTCGATGACTTTCGAGTATGTATAGGATGTCAGAAACTGGAAATTGTTCCGGTAGCGCTTCACCACTTGGATAAAGCCGCCGTTGTAGGTGGAATCGCCGCCGCTATCGAATACGCTGATGCGTCCGAACGCGGCGTTTGGGCGTGAAGGCGTCCCGGAGATTCCCGGATGCCGATAGAACGTAACCGGTGTACCGTTGGCAAACGTCCCCTGGTTGGCGACTTCGGGATAGAGATTAGTATCGCGGGTCCGTGCCAAGTGGGTACCGCGCACGCCCAAGTAGCCGAGTACGACCGAGATGTCCTTCGTTGCCGCGACCTCTAAATTGAAGCTGTACTGATGAGTCCGAGGCGATTGAAAGTTCGGCTGCATAACGAACAAATTCGGCGACAGGCCCACTGCGGGAACCGAGGCCAGAATATTCGGGTACGTGGGGAAGAATGGACTGGTCGGCGTCAACGTGTAATTCCTGACCTGTATTCCGTTCTGCGAGAAGGCAGTGCCGATTAAGATAGCCGGGGTACGCGCAGTGAAGATGCCGTATCCGCCGCGAAGAACCACGCGATCGCTTGCAAACGGCTTATAGGCAAACCCGAAACGGGGCGCGACATTGCCGTAATCCACGTTCACAACGTTGGTTCGGACATTTGTCGCAAGCAGGCCCGGATCGGGGTTCTCGACCGGCGGTTGCGCGTACTTGAAGATGTCGTAGCGAATCCCGTAATTCAGAGTCAACTTCTGTGTGGCGCGCCAGGAATCTTGAATGAAGAGCGCGGTCTCCAGAACATTTGGCTGTGTCAACGGGCCGCTGGTGCCGGCGCCTGCGAAGCCCTGGGTGAACTGAGTTGGCTGGCCTGCTGCAAACGCTGCGTAACTGGGAAACGTATAGCTACCGCTGAAATATCCCGGGAAGAAGTTCGCAATGGAGACGCGGTTAATGTCCGGGCCGAACTTCAGGGTGTGGTTACCGAAAATCGTGGTCAGCGTGAAAATTCCCTGGTTGGTCTTCGCGTTGGTATATCGGGGGCTGAAGTTGTTTCTGCCGAATACGGGGCCGTTGGTGATGACTACTTCCGGCTGCGCGGAATTTGCGATACCGGGCTCGTTATCGCGAATGAATGTGTACCGGGCATCGAAGATCACTTTAGGATTAATCGCGTAGGAGTAGCTCATCGCCACGTTATCGGTAGACACTTGCGAGTCGCCGGTATGAGATTGCGAACTAGTGGTTCCTACCGCGGTAAGGCTGGTGTTCTCATAGTTCGTGCCCGTGAAGCGATTGACGTTGTATCGAATAAAGAAGCGCTGCCGGTCGGTGATGTTCCAATCCACTTTGATCAAGGCAACATCGTTGGTAGCGCCTGTGATGTAGGGCGTCAGATACTGACCGAGTTGCGGCAGCAGGTTCGCGGGCACCGGAATCGACGGAATCACAACCTGCGGCGCGATGTTGCGTTGGCCATCATAATTCAGGAAAAAGAACAGCTTGTCTTTCTTGACTGGGCCGCCAAGCGATCCGCCGAACTGATTGTAATGATAAGGCTGCTTGGGGATGGACGAGTTTGCGATACCAAGGTCCGTGTTGCCGCGATTATTCGTGAAAGTGTTCGCGTTCAGAGCTTTATCGCGATAGAACTCGAATGCCGTTCCATGGATGGCATTGGTGCCGGATTTAGTTACGACGTTGATGACCCCGCCACCCGCGCGTCCAATCTCCGCGGGATAGTCGTTCGTATTGACTTGGAACTCCTGCACGGCGTCCTGCGAAAAACTGTAAGGCCTGAAGCCGGTACGTCCAACGGCTTGGCCGAAGAAGAGGCTATTCGATTCGCCGCCATCCACAAGCAACGAATTCGCCGGACCTCGCTGACCACCGAAGGAAAGATCGCCGCCGCGCGTCGGGTCGGTAACAACGCCGGGAGAGAGCCGTGTGAAATCGATGAAGTTTCGCCCGTTCACCGGTAGGTCCGCTACCGCGCGCTCATTCACCGTGGTCGCGGTTTGGCTCCGCCCGGTTTCGATGAGCGGAATATCCGCCGCGACAGAAACGACTTCTGTGTTGCCGCCTACCTGAAGCGCGACATTGATTGTAATTACCGCGCCGACATCGAGCCGAATCCCCTGCTGGCGTGTAGGACGGAACCCGGGCTGTTCTGTGGCGAGTTCATAGCCCGCACTGACAGGCACCTGGACGAAGTTGAAAAAACCGGCGCCGTTCGATTTAGCGGTTCGACTGAACCCATTTTGCTCATTGCTGAGTTTCACTGTCGCGCCGGAGATCACCGCGCCGGAAGGGTCTGTGATGGTTCCATTCAGAGTGGAACCGCCCAGTTCGGACTGTGCGATTAGGGGGAATGAACACACGGATAGTGCAAGGACTTGAAGTATACGATTCATGCGAGGCTTTCTTTAATCTTAGCGGGCTGCGGTTTCAGAACGATTACGCCATTGCTTCAATTTGTGAACCGATTTGCTCCCATTCGGTCATCACGGATTGGAGCTCTCTCTTGCTCGATTCGACAATTCCGTTCACGCGTAGCGTCTCGTCCACGCTCTTAAAATGGGCGAGTTCGCGCTCGTGAGTAGCGATTTGTTCTTCGAGTTCCGAGACTTTGTCTTCGAGAAGCTGGTGGCGTTCTCTGAGCTTCTTTACCTTGTTGGCGTCTTTGTTGCTTTGCGGCTTAGCAGCAGCGGCAACGGACGAAGGAACGGGCGCCGCCAGCGTGACTTTACCGGCCAGCGTCGCGGCATCGGCGTTCTTCCGCCACATGTAATCTTCGTAATTGCCGGGAAAGACTTCCACGCCGCCTCCGCCAACTTCGAAGACGCGAGTGGCTACTTTCTCCAGGAAGTAGCGATCGTGCGAAACGAAGATCACCGTTCCCGTGAAAGTGCGGAGCGCTTCCAGGAGCACGTCTTTCGACCGCATGTCCAGGTGGTTCGTCGGTTCGTCGAGCAGAAGGAAATTACCCGGTTGCATCAGCATTCGAGCTAAGGCATAACGGTTTCGTTCGCCGCCCGACAAAACACCAATGCGTTTGAACACATCATCGTCCGAGAACAAAAACGAACCCAAAACGGTACGCAATTCGGTTTGGGTAGCGCGCGGGGCGATGTGACCGATGTCGTCTAGGATTTCGGCAGTCGGATCGAGCTCCTTGTATTGATCCTGCGCAAAATAATCCGTGATTACGTTGTGGCCAACGGTGAACTCGCCGGAATTAACCGGTTCGGCGCCGGCCAGCAGTTTGATCAGCGTCGATTTACCAGCTCCGTTGACCCCGACAAGCGCAATCCGGTCGCCGCGCTCCACGGTGAAATCGACATTGCCGAGCACGTGCTTTTCGCCGTACGATTTCGACACTGCCTGGAACTGCGCCACCACACGGCCGCTTTGCTTCGGTTGCGGGAACCGAAAGTGAATGGTTTTCTCGTCGTTGGGAATCTCGATCTGCTCAATCTTCTCCAATTCTTTGATGCGGCTCTGGACCTGCTTGGCCTTCGTCGCCGTATAACGAAACTTGTTGATGAAAGCTTCGAGTTGCTCGACCTTATCACGCTGATTCTTGAACGCTGACTCCAGTTGCGTCCGTCGTTCCACCTTGAGCGTTTCGTACTTCGAAAAATTGCCACTGTAAAAGTAAACTTTCTTATTCCAGACTTCCACCACCTTCTTGACTGTGACATCCAGGAAGTAGCGGTCGTGCGAGATCAGGATGAACGCATGGGGATACTCGTCGAGGTATGCTTCCAGCCAGTCGCGGGCTTCGATATCGAGGTGGTTCGTCGGCTCATCGAGTAGAAGCAGATTCGGCTGCATCAGCAGCAGCTTCGCGAGCGCGATGCGCATCTGCCAACCACCGGAAAACTCTTCGGTGCGGCGCTTCCAATCGTCGGGACCGAAGCCAAGGCCACGCAACACTTCGCCGACTTTGGACTCGATGTTGTAGCCATCGCGCGCGATGAACTCGTTCTGGATGTGATGGAAGCGGTCGGCGACTTCCTCGTATTCGGGGCTGGAATGATCGAGCGTCGCGAGTTTATGCGTGAGATCTTCCTGCTCAATCTCCATGGCTTTGAGTTCTTCGAATACGGTGAGGCATTCGTCGAAGACGGAGCGTCCGGATAGCGACAAGCCGTCCTGCGGGAGATAACCGGTTTTGACGCCTTTCTGATAGCTGACGGAACCGTAATCGAGCGATTCGAAGCCGCCAAGTACTTTCAGTAATGTCGATTTGCCGGTGCCATTGCCCCCGACAATGCCGGCCTTTTCTTTGGGACCGATCATCCAATCGAGGCCTTCGTATAAGACTTTAGGGCCGAAGCGCTTCCCAGCGCCGGAAAGTTGAATCATGTGTTCTGTAAGGGGGATTGGTAGGAAAACATGCTGCCAAGCCCAATACCAAAATAGCGTACGAGGAACTATAATCGCGCGAGAAACAGTGGAACCGGCAAACTGCCGTACACTTAAAATATGAGCACCGAGGTAAGTGTTACATCCAGGCTAGAAGCGCGCCTGCCAGCCAACGTCCATGCTCTGCTTAAGAGGGCGGCGGAAATTGAAGGTCGTACCCTAACCGATTTTGTTGTTTCCGCGGCAAGAGAGGCCGCTAACCGAACAATTGAGCAAGCGGAGATCCTGCGTGTATCGGCCGATGACCAACGGCGAATCGTGAACGCGCTGCTCAATCCTCCATCTGCTTCTCCCGCGTTGAAGCGAGCCTTTAAACGTCATCGTGAACTTTTCGGCGACTCGTGAGCGCGCCGTTTCGCCTGGAACCTCTAGGCGACCAGGACCGTTCGGTCTTCGACTGTGGCCAGCCCGATCTAAACAGATATTTCCAATCGCAAGTAACTCAAGACATCCGGCGTCATATTACAAACTGCTTCATCGCAATAGATGTTGTGCAAGGATTGGTTGCCGCCTATTACACATTGGCTTCCTCTAGCATCCCAACACCGGATCTTCCGGAGGAATCAACCAAACGTCTCCCTCGTTACCCTTCGTTGCCGGCAGTTAGAATTGGCCGATTAGCCGTCGACCAACGATTTCAGAAGCGTGGATTGGGTGGCGCTCTTCTGGCGGACGCCGCCCAACGGGTTCTACAAGCGGCTGCTGCTTCGTACACCCTACTGGTGGACGCGAAGGACGCACTGCCAGCGCCTTTTATCAGCATCATGGTTTTCGTATCCTCGATAGCCACCCGCGAACTCTGTTCTTGCCGCTTGTTACCGCAGCCAAGATCCTATAGCCAATACTGCCACTGACCTTGCGTGATGACGTACCACCCCAACGCCGCGTTTGTCACCGCGTGCATTAGAATGCAGGACCACAAACTGCGCGTCCGAATCATCCACCAGTTATAGATAATGCCGGTAGCGAAACCCACGTCCCAGTAGGAACCGTGCTCTAGCGCGAACAGCGCCGCGACGATCCAAAACGCCTGGCGGTCATACGTACCCAAGGGAATTTTGGTGAATGGGCGGTCGATTAACCAACGCATGAGCCATCCGCGCCAGAAGAGTTCTTCAAGGATCGGAACGGCAACCACGCTCACCAGGATGCGCCAGGTGAGAAAGCCCAAATCGTGTTGCGCAGCGGGCGGCGTGGATGCGGCAGGGTGTCCGGCAATAGAGTTCGAGAACAGCCAAAAGTGGTGCCAATTGGGAAATAGATAATCCGGGCCTACCCACAAAACGAAAACCGCGAGTCCAAGAAGAATGCTTTCTAGAGGCTTGCGAAGCTTGTCCTGCTTCAGAACATCCCGCGAGACTGCAAGAATCGTCGCGAGAGGAAGGACAAAACGAACCCAAACGGGAACGGGGACGACCGTTTGCAAAACTAACAACGCGATAAATACGGCAAACGGAGCCGTATACCCGACCGTCGGGTTCACTTTGCTGCGGCCT
>CAXSIG010000270.1:6408-7402 GCA_964237255.1 uncultured Bryobacteraceae bacterium | reverse complement strand
TTGATTATATCTAGATCAACGAAAGGCCGCACCGCGTCGTGAACCGCGACGATATCGATATCAGCATCCAGCACCCCAAACGCGTTCTCTACGCTTTCGTGGCGCGTATTTCCACCTTCCACAGTCTTTACGCGGATGCCGGAAATTTCCTGGATCAGTAAGTCATCTACCCATTCCATATCGTCGCGACGAAGCGCCACCACAATCTGCGAGACACGGGAACATGCCGCAAACTTGCGGACGGTATGGACCAGGATCGGCGACCCCTCCAGCAACATGAACTGTTTGCGGCTGGTACCTGTCGTGTCCGCTGCTCCGCGCACCATGCGCGTTCCCAGCCCGGCGGCCGGCAAAATCACTCCAACTTTCATAACGGTGCTTTAATCTTTGATTCTACGACTCGGGGGCTACGATTCGCCCATCGCATGCTCTTTGCGTAGTAAACCTTCCGAACTTGCGCCATCGCGAAGGCCGGTTGGAACCGTCGTCTGCCGATCTTCATATTTCGCGAAGATCATTTTACCGGCGGTAGTCTGTAAGACGCTGGTAACACAAATTTCCACCGTCTTCCCGATCAGCTTACGCGCATTATCCACCACCACCATGGTGCCGTCATCCAGATACGCGACGCCTTGGTTATACTCCTTTCCTTCCTTCAGGATGAAGACACGCATTGTTTCGCCCGGCAATACAACGGGCTTCAATGAGTTCGCCAACTCATTGATATTGAGGACTTGAACGCCGCGTACCTGCGCTACTTTATTCAAGTTGAAGTCATTCGTGACAATTTTCCCGTTTTGGGATTTTGCGAGTTCAATGAGCTTTAGATCCACTTCGCGGACCTGAGGAAAATCTTCTTCGGTAATCCGGATGGCGATGCGGCTCATCTTCTGGAGACGCTGAAGAATATCCAGGCCTCTGCGGCCGCGGTTACGCTTCGTGGAATCGGACGAGTCGGCGACGTACTGGAGTTCGCGCAAAACAAATTGAGGGA
>CAXSIG010000270.1:0-6398 GCA_964237255.1 uncultured Bryobacteraceae bacterium | reverse complement strand
CACAACGCCGTCGAGAAAACCGGTTTCAGCGATATCGGCGATTCGTCCATCGATCAGCACATTGGTGTCGAGGATCTTGGGCTCCTGCCGGTGACCATGGGTATCGGCCCCGAACAGCCCCCCAAAAGCATCCAGGTTCAACAAATCTCCCTTATTCGCGCCGATCGCCAGTCCTAAATACGCGAATAAAAAGAAAGTTGAGATTTCCACAAAGTGAATAGTAGAAGAATTACCAGGATTAACTTTGGACAATACGATAGCAATAAGAAAAGCCACGGATGAGCCTACGGCGATGCCCACTGTCGCTCCCACTAATCGCTTGAGTGTGATCTTCCCCAGCCTGTGCTCCACACCAATGGCGACACCGGCCCCGGCAAGTCCCAACAGCCCAGCGGCGATTGGCTGCAAGTCGAATGGTCGGAAGTAAAACCCGCACGCCCCGATTACAAAAAGAAAGACAACCCGAAATAAAGTTAAATCCAACACTGTCACTTTCTTGTGCGACCAGATGGACGCAGCAAAATAATAACATGACTCCAAAGAAATATAATTCTATTTTTGGCCCGGTTTCGCATCCAGACTTCGGGTAAATCCTCCGGCACAATATCCACCTTGGCGCCTTTAGCGGGAACGTTCGCCTTGGCGGTCCACAACAGACAATTCACCACCATTCGCCGGAAGCTTTCATTTCCCCAATTTTGGTTGAAATGGCCACCGTCAAAACCAAATCCCCGGCCTCCATCGGCGCGCTCCACCACCCAGGAAACGACTTCGGTCTGCGGGGCGTCGGGCGGCAGTTGAGCGGTCAGGATCGTGGTGCGGCGCTTGTCGTCGGGACGAAAATGGATTTTGTAATACCACTCGTCTTTCGCCTGGAAACTGGTCCACCCGCGCGAGGTAGGGTGCTTTGGCGAAGCTTGGGTCACCGTCACATCATTGATCGGGTTCTTCGATACTTTGTCTTCGTAATAGCCGCCAATCCAATCGAGAAACTCCGGCCCGCCTTTGCCGTTCGGTATCTCAACCGCGTAATGAAGGCAGGCGATGCCCACGCCCTTGGCGGCAAGTTTAGCGATCGCTTGCAGATGCTCGCCCTGAATAATGGGATGCTTCTGGCCTCCGTCCATGTAAAAGACGATTTCGGAGGCTCCATTGAACACAGATTCATCGTTCGGCCATCCCCCTTTCACGATTACACTAGTTACGCCTTTGTTCTGCTTGAGGCACTTATCGAGAAGTTCCACGCCATTGTTGAATTCGTGTTCTCCAGGCTTGTGGCTGGGGGTTCCGGCAATCAGAACGATTTTCTTATCCGCGGCCAATGAGGCGACGGTGAAAATTGCGAAAAGAGAGATCAGGCGTTTCACGAATCACATCTTATCCAAAAGCGCTCCGCCACGAGGACCATCGATAATGAAGCGGTGTACCAGCAATTAATAGCCGTCTTTTCCGATGTCTCTGAAGCTTGTCGCTAAAGAACTTGCGGCTAGGTGCGGCGTAGCCGCCTTGTGCCGAAGGCGCACCGGGAACCGGGCGCGCATCCTGATGTATCACCGCTTTCCCCAAAATTCGCTCGAGCGCTTGGCGCGACAGTGTGAGCATCTGCGGCGCAATTACGATGTGAGGCCGCTTAGTGAAATTGCGGCAGGAGCCGGGAAACCTACTGCAGGGAGGCCTCTCGCCATAACAGTAGACGATGGATATGTCGATTTCGACGGAGCTTGGCAGGTCTTTCATAGTTACGGAATTCCTGTGACGTTTTTTATTACGTCAGGGTTCGTCGATCGCGAACTATGGCTCTGGCCGGATGTTGTGAAATTCGTTGTCGCTCATTCTAGTCAGCGAGAAGTGACGATCGGTTCTGTGCGCTATTCGCTGGAAGAGGCAGACCGACGTTTGTCGGGGGCTTCCATCGCGCAGCACTTAATCGGCCTCCAAAATGACGAACGGCTGGAGTTGCTACGCGACTTTCCCGAACGCTTCGGCGTAACGCTTCCTACCCAACCGCCAACTGAGGACTCACCGATCGCCTGGGATCGTCTTCGTGCAATGTCCAGAGAAGGGCTCGACGTCGGTGCGCATACGCGTACACATCCTGTGCTGTCCCGGTTGCCGAACCGGGATGCGGTGGTGGAAGAAATTGGTGGGTCTCAAGATCGCATTGCAGCCCAGATCGGATCGCCGGTCAACAATTTTTGTTATCCCAACGGACAAACCGCCGACTACGACGATACGGCCCGTTCGGTGGTTCGTGAGCTTGGGATGAATGCGGTTAACGCAATGCGGGGCTTGATATCCGCGAACGCCGACCCGGTGGATCTTTGTCGCATCGGCGTGGATCCCTGGTTGGATATGGGGACCTTTCAATTGGAGACGGCGGGATACAGAATGTAATGACTGTAGTGGTCCGGACTTCACGGATTGCCGCTGGAGGACCACAATTTTATAAGATAGCTTTACCCACCAATGAATCCTTTTCGCAGCGATAAGGCCACTCCCCTTCTGTCAGTCAGGCTGACCTTGCTGTTCGCCGCGGGTCTTGCCTATCCCGCCGAGATACCCGATGGCATCGGGAAGGCCGAAACAGTAAAGGTTTGCGGCAAGTGCCATTCGTTGGAACAAGCGACGTCACTGCGCCTGAACCAAACAGGCTGGACGGAAGAAATTTCCAAAATGGTGAATTTGGGCGCGCAGGGCACGGACGACGACTTCAACAAAGTTTTAAATTACCTGGTGAAGTTTTATGGGTCGCGCGACGCGGTAGATGGCGGCGCAGCTTCGCTTACGGCTGTTACCAGTGCTCCCGGTACAGCGCCAAACATCGAGGCGGCACGTACAGTCAATGCGAAAACAGGGAGCATTCCGGTTGGCGGTATTACAGTCGATGCTGCAAGAGAATGGCGGACCTACGGTCACGACGCGGGTGGGATGCGTTTTTCTCCGCTCTCGCAAATCAAACCCGAAAATGTGGCAAGTCTCAAAGTAGCTTGGACTTACCACATGCGGCCGCCTGGCTTCAAAGGCGGTGGCGGAAGAGGACCGGCGGTAATGGAAGGGCGCCCATCGGGCGGAGCGGTGGGGGACGATCCCGAATCCGCTGGCGCAGGGCGGCGGGCGCAATTCGGTTCTGGCTTCCGCCCGAGTTCGGTTACGCCGCTCGTGATTGAAGGGATTATGTACGTTGTTACTCCTTACTCGCGCGTCGCGGCCATTGATCCCACGAATGGCGCGGAGATTTGGTCCTTCCCTTTACCCTCTGGCAATCCGTCCACACGCGGGCTGGAGTACTGGGCCGGTGACGGGAAAACCGCCGCTCAGGTGACATTCGGATCGAGTGACGGAAAGCTGTACTCGCTCGACGCGAAGACTGGTAAACCGAATGCCGCTTTCGGCGATAACGGCGTCGTCAACCTGAATACGGAATCCATCATGCATGGGCTGCCGGGTCGAAACGCTTTGTCTTCCCCGCCTATCGTGTACAGGAACCTGGTGATCACGGGGGGAACCACGCAGGAGAATCCGCCGCATGGACCCGCCGGGGATGTGCGCGCGTGGGACATGCGCACTGGAAAGCTGGTCTGGACGTTTCACTCCGTTCCTTCTCCGGGAGAGAAGTTCAGCGATAGCTGGGCGGGTGAGAGTGCGAAGAATCGCTCCGGCGTGAATGTTTGGGGTTTTCTAACGGTGGATGAGAAGCGCGGCATTGTTTATATGCCGTTTGGCGCTCCTTCGGTGTATCGGTACGGCGGCGACCGCGCGGGCAATAACCTATTCAGTTCCAGCCTGGTTGCAGCGGATGCGAACACCGGAAAATACTTATGGCACTTTCAGGTAGTCCATCACGATATCTGGGATGCCGATATGACTGGTGCTCCGGCGCTGATCGACGTAAAGCAGGGCGGGAAGACCATTCCCGCTGTGGTGGCGATGGATAAAGTCGGGATGGTGTTTCTGTTGGATCGTGTAACGGGCAAACCGATTTATGGAGTAGAAGAGCGTCCGGTCCCCGCGAGCGAATTGCCGCTGGAGCGCGCGTCGAAAACTCAGCCTTTTCCGGTGAAGCCGCCGCCGCTTGCCCGAATGACATTCGGAAAATCCGATATCGCAACGGTCACGCCCGAACTGGAAGCGGCATGCACGAAGCTAATCGATGGCATGGAACTTGGCGGTCCTTTCGTGCCGGTCAGCTATAACCATCTTCGGGTGCAGTTCCCGGGGAACCACGGCGGCGTGAATTGGGGTGGAACGTCATTCGATCCGCAGCTTGGATACCTATTCGCGAACATTAATGAGTTGGGGCAGATGTCGGGATTGAAAGACCATGACACAACGAAAGGCGCGGCCATGGCGAACGGTCAAGGCAATCGGGTAGACCCGGAAGGCCCGTACGAAGGAATTCCGGGCGGCGGGAGATTTAGCGTAAAGGGAACCGGCACACAGCAGCTTCCCTGTCAGCAGCCACCTTGGGGGGAACTGGCGGCGGTGGATGTGAACACAGGTCAGATCGCATGGAAAGTGTCGCTGGGAGTGACGGATAGTCTGCCGGACGGCAAGCGCAACACGGGACGCCCAGGGAATGGCGGAACTATCGCGACGGCCGGTGGATTGGTGTTCGTTGGAGCAACGGACGATGCGCGCTTCCGGGCGTTTGACGCCAAGAACGGCAAGGAGTTGTGGACTGTCAAATTGGGCGGCGCTGCGGAAGCCACGCCAATGACTTACTTAGGCAGAGACGGGAAGCAATACGTCGTGATCGCTTCCACGGGAGGCGGTTTTTTCAACAATCCCGTAACGGACGATAGCATCGTGGCATATGCTCTGGGCGATTCGAAATAGGACCGCAACGAATATGAAAATTGCTTGGGCAGTAGCCGCTTTGTGCATTGTCTTATCTGGCTGTTCGAAGAAAGGTGACGAACGGTCGCCCGACCTCTACAAAGTTAACCTGGACACAAGCAAAGGGCCGGTGGTCATCGAAGTACATCGGGACTGGGCTCCGCTGGGTTCCGATCGCTTCTATACCTTGGTGAAACGCAACTATCTCGAGAATGCTCGCTTCTTTCGCGTGATCCCGGACTTCATGGCACAGTTCGGGTTAGCATCCGACCCAAGCACTACCGCGAAGTGGGAAGGCACGGAGTTGGCCGACGAACCCGTCAGACAGAGCAATACCAGGGGTATGGTGACCTTCGCGAAGAGTGCGGCTCCGAACTCGCGGACTACGCAACTGTTCATCAACATCGTGAACAATGCCCGTTTGGATGCTACAGGTTTCGCGCCTTTTGGCCGAGTGGAAAGCGGTATGGAAGCAGTCGATGCGTTTTACAACGGTTATGGAAATTCGCCTGACCAAACTTTGATCAAGCAGCAGGGCAACGGGTACCTAACGCAAGCGTTCCCGCGACTGGACTACATTAAGACCGCGAAGATCGTCCCCTGATATTCTCTCTATATATGCACGGATCAGCCGCCAACCCGAAGTACGACATTGTCGATACCGCCAAGAGTGAAGCGTCCTTCGAGTTGTTTTTAAATGCGCTCAAGGCCGTGGATCCGATGGTCGACTACCTAAAAGGCGCGGGACCGTTCACCGTGTTCATGCCAACCGACCAGGCTTTCGAATCGCTGCCGGCTGGAACTGTGGAAGAACTGGAAAAGCCCGCGAATATGGACCAGCTGAAGCGATTGATTCAATACCACATCGTGAAGGGAAGGCATCTTTCGTCCGAAGTGAAAACCATGCAGACAATGGAAACGGTGAAAGGCGAAAAACTGGCTATCGAAAGCGGCGGTCACGGAATAAGAGTCAACAATGCAATGGTTTTAGGTACGGAAATTCTGTGTACCAACGGTGTGATTCACGCTATCGATTCGTTGCTGGCATTGCCGTAAGCTTTCCAATAAGTCCAGAAAAGCCGATGCGGCGTAGCTCAGCGCGCGCTGCGAGTGGCGCACCAGATGGATTTTGCGATCCATGGCAATCTCTTTCACCTGAACCGCACGCAGAACGCCTTGGGCGATTTCGCTCTCCACGCACATGCGGGGCAGAAAGGCCACACCTAAATTTGCGAGCACTAGTTTGCGGATCGTCTCAACTGTAGGCATTTCGATATTCATGTTGAGCGGCACCTGATGGCGATTAAACTCGCGCAACACGATCTCTCGATACGGCGAGAGAACGTTATGAGCGATGAATGTTTCCTCGCCTAACTCCTTGATGGAAACCGACTTGTGGCCGGCAAAGCGGTGCGCGGGAGAAATGACGAATGCCAAACTGTCTTTGTAGATAACGGGCGCGGTAAGCCGGGAGTCTCGCGGGTCATAGCTGATTACGCCAAGTTCAAGATTGCCGTTCAGGATTTCGCTTGGGATCTTGCTGGAAAGGCTGCGGCGAACCT
>CAXSIG010000269.1:2458-7408 GCA_964237255.1 uncultured Bryobacteraceae bacterium | reverse complement strand
GTAACGAGGACCGTTTCGATCACCAAGTGCGCCGATGAGCTGAACGTCGGCTTTTCGGGAGGGGCCTGCGCCCAAACAAGAGAAGCAGCAATGAGAACGGAAAGGATACGGCGCATGAATTAGAACCTCAGACGGATGTTGACTTGCACCCGTCGCATTGCGACAGCCTGCTGCGGCAGACCGAACTGATTGCTGTTGATGACGGTGTTCCAGGCGGTAAAATTCGGATGGTTGAGAAAGTTCGTAGCATCGAAGCGAACGTCAAGGTTGCCACGGTCTCCCGCGCGGAAGGTGCGCCCCATGGAAGCATTGGCTGTAATCTGCCTGGGTCCCGTTATGGTGTCCCGGCCTGCGTTGCCCCAATGGCCGGGAAGTGGTGCGACGTATGCAGCTCTGTTGATGTGCACACCCGGCGGCGCAAGGCCGATCGGCAATCCGTCATAATCCGGGCGAACGCTGCTAGTAATTCCGGTACCCGGAACAACTGCGAAATAGATCGGTGTGAGTGGGAACCCGGAGCCCGCGGTGATTCTAGTGGTAAGGGTCCATTCTTTAGCCAAGGCTCCTCGCCATCCGCTAAGCAGCGTTCCACCATGCAGGCCCATACCGCTGGTGTATTGCGTAGTGACGGTCAGTAAATGCCGCTGATCGAAGTTCGAAAGCGCGCGCTCCGAGCTTAAATCCAGCCAGTTTTGGGCGATCAGCGGACCGCCTTGATTGCGTCCGCCGAGCGCCGCGTTGTCGATGGATTTCGACAAGGTGTAGTGCACCGTGGCGCCGAGGCCGCTACTGAGGCGGCGGCGAATCTCAATATCACCGGCATTCCGGATGGAGTTGCCGTTCGACGTGAGATAGGAGAATCCAACTGGGCAACCAACACAGGGAGAGCCGCCCGGAGGCACGGTATTAGGAAGAACCTGCTGCTGGGCGCGCGTTCCTTTGATGCCCAGATACGAAGCCACAAGTACCAAGCTTTTCGGCAGATCGCGCTGGACGAAAAGGTTGAAATTTTGCGCATATCCGATACGAAAATTGGGATCCACCGCGAATGTGTTCGGGGTAGAGATCGCGGTGCCATAAAAGCCATTCGCCAGTGTCAGTGGGTTTAGTGGGCTGTTCTGCGTACGTAGGCTTTTTGAGAGCGGCGATTGCTGGGCCATTTGCGTGGCAATCCAAAGATAAACGGAGGTGTCGTAATAGATTCCGTACCCGCCGCGGATGATAAGCGAGGAAGCCGCCGACGGGCGGTAAGCGAATCCGAATCGTGGAGAGAAATTGTTGCGGTCGGGACGTCCGGTGCTGACATCCGTAACGGGGACCGCCGATTGGAAGTTGTTCGAGATGTTCAGGTTCACAAGACGCCCGTACCGTTCGTTGATGGGCCCTTGGTATTCCCAACGCATACCCGTGGTAAGCGTCAGGTTGGGGCGGGCGCGCCAATCGTCGCTGACATAAGCGGTAGCTAGGGTGGAGCGAAAGTACTTATCGGCGTTGCCGAAGGCGACCGCGCTGGTGTCCGGAACGCCAAGAAGGAACGCCCCTAAGTCATTGCCCGCCGCCGACCCTGTGAAGCTGAACTGACCGCGCGGATCTTCCTGATACAAGTTGTTCCACTGCTGTTTGCGGAAAGCACCGCCGAACGTAACCTGATGCTTGCTGCGCGACCAATTAGCTTCTGCCGTGACACCCGATGTCTGGTTGTGATTGCGCGCGAAATCTACATCGTTGAGCGATGCGATTCCGCTTGAGAACTGCAAGTTTGGCGGCCCCCAATAAGCGGCTTGCTGGTTGTTGCCCGTGATGCCGGCCTCGCCCGAGACGTTGCGCCGGTTCTCGAAGTAAGGGTCGGTCTGTGTACTGAGGCGACTAAACGTAAAGCCGAAGGTGGCATACCAGCGGGATGAAAAATTGTGAAGCCAGTTAACGCCGGTGTTCACGCCAAGCACGTGATTGTTATCCAGGAAGTTAAATAAATTCGTGTTGCTGGTGCGCGTGGACGTTAGAGCGAAGTTGCCGAAGATTTGATTCTTACGATTGACACGCTGCTGCGCGCGGATTTGCAGGCTATCGTCGTGCGTCGCATTTTGTAGCGCGGCCTGATAGTTGTACAGCGCGCTTGCGAAATTCGGAAGCGGATACAGGTTGAGCAACGCCGTGGCTTGGGGGCTGATGCGGTTTACGGGGACTACATTGTTGGCGAAGGGCGCGTTCGTGAGAGGGTCGAGAACCGGTTGCGAGAGGATGCCGCTTCGTTCCGCCTGCGTCGGTACGCGGCTGGAAACGGTGGTCACATCGTTATTACGGGTCCATTGATACGTCGCGGTGATCGATGGACCTTTCCGGATCAGATGCGGGATCTTCAGCGGACCGCCGAAACCGAGCAGCCCTTGCATGCGGTTGTAATTCGGTTTGGGCGTGTCCTGCCCGGTGAGCGAGTATGTTCGGGCGTCGAGTGACGAATTATCGAAGATCAGGCCGAGGCTGTAGTTATAAAGGGATTTACCCGCATTTCGGTTATTGCCAAAAGCACTGACCTGACCGAATGGAGATGCGTCGGCGTGAATCGCGCTTCCGTTGACCAGCACGGAATCGGAGGCCTTCTGAGCGAGTTCTACGCGACGAGCCTGTTCCGCTTCGTTTCCTGCGTCCGCTTTGGCCGCGGGCTTTGCGGTAGGCTCCGGTTCAGCGGGTGGAGCAGCGGCGGAAATGGTTTGGACCGCGGCCTTGATTTGATCGAGCGGCAGCATCTTGAGATCGAACTCCAGCGGCGGCGCTACAATATCGATGATCTCGATCTCCTTTGCAAGGGGTTCGAAGCCTAGCATGGTGATGGTTAGCGTCCAAGCGCCTTTGTCGAGATTCGGGAATGAGAAAGCGCCGGCGTCGTCAGTGGTGGTGGAGATTGGTTTCCCGTCATGAACCACCGTGACTGTGGCGCCCGGCATGGGAAGCGCGGCGATTCTCACCACCCCGTTTAGCGGCATGGCGTGCGCCGCTACGGCGGTCAGCGCAGCTACGCAGAATGTGAATAAGGCCCGCATAAAAGTCTTAGACGTTAGGACGTGTTAATTCGCCGAAGGTTTGGAGGCACTTTCCACAATAATCATGCGGGCGGGAGCCTTTTGCGATTCCAAACGCAGCCCGAGTTGGTCCTGAAGAGCCGTGAAGATTGAAGCCCCGATACGTCGGAAGGCGCGGCGCGCGCCGCTTCAGCGACGCTTTGTTCCGGTGTCCAGATCAGTTTCCAGTTGTACATTCCCTCCAGGCCGGTCTTATCGATCACCGGCCGCCCGACGTTGGCTGCGAGCACCTTCGCGAAGTCGATCATTTGTGAAGAAATCCCTTCAAGCTGACCGCGCCCGCCACGAATTCCCATGGCACCGTCTGTTTTCGTAGCCGGTTTTAATTGCGCCCCGCTTTTGGCAACTACCAAAGCGTAAATGGGCATTTCTCTCTCTTCCTCGCGAATCCTCAATTGGAAACGATCGGCCAGAAGGGATTGAACTCGTTCTAAAAATCGCGTCCGGAATAACTCACGCTGATCTTGCGTCATTTTTCGCAGATCAGGCTCCGGACCTGGCTCGCCGATTTTGGCTTCGACATCGAAATGGTCTGAGTCGATCCAGGAGGGTCCGCCGGTTACCTGGAAATCCCGCACCTGATAAGTATTCGCGATAATCTCCCGTAGTGTCCTGTTAGCGATTGAAAGCTTGCCGCCGGGTTGGAAGAAAAAGCGCGCGCCCTCACTGGCGGGACTCGATGGCTTGATAGTGGCTACTTCGAACTGTAATTTGGGTGGTTGCTGGGCGCGGACTAATTGCGTTTGCAGAATACCGAAAGCGATTGGACCGGCAATGGCGACCGCCGCTACCAGGCCGACTAGGATGCGACGCCATCTGCTCAGACGGTTCGAGATAGAGCCGGAGAGGATTGCTTCGATACGCCAGCGCAGATCGGCGCCCGAGACTCCAGCGGTGCACATATCGGCAGGTTCCAGGCATAAGCGGCACACGCGGAGAATGCCTCCCGCGTAAGATTCGGCAGAGTTGCCCGCGCGAAGCACTTCCTGATCGCAGGCAAGCTCGCGTTCTTCGAGCAGCTTGGAGCCGATGAACCACAGGGCGGGATGAAACCAGATGAGCGCTTGAATGACCATCTGCAAGGCGCGGCAATGAGATTATCGCGGCGGCGCACGTGACACAGTTCGTGGGCGAGTATGGAGTCCAGTTCCGCCTGCTGGAAAGAACGCGTTAACTCTACGGGGAGCAAGAGAACCGGGCGCACGATGCCGAAAATTCCGGGTTCGATTGAAGTGCCCGAAACGCGAACGGGAGTTGGGAAATTCATCGTGATTTGCGACGACGAGCGCGCACGCCGCATTCGAAGCCACGCGGCGGCCCAGCGAAACAATACAAGGAATGCGCCGATCGCCCAAAACGCAAGGAGCACGGCGCCCAACGAGAGACCGGTATGCGCGGAAGACAACGGATCCGGAGAAAGCGTAAAGCTGTGTTCCAATCGTTCTGCCGCGCGGAGCACGGGGGTTGCCGAAACGGCGGAGGGCGGAAGCTTCACGGTTCGGCCTGCACCCACGATCCAGGAGAACGGTATCAGGAACTTGACGGAGGCGGCCAGCCAGATGCGGAACCGCACATCGGCGCCATTATTGCGAACGGAGAACGCCAGCGTTGCGGCCGCCGCGGCGAAGACCGTCGATTGAAGAAGATGATTCAGTAGAAACGTATATGAAGCGTTCACTTGCGTTGTCCTAATTCGCTGTTGGTTTCAAAACGCTTTCTACAACGATTACCGGCGCGGGCGCCCTTTGAGATTCCAGCCGCAGACCAAGCTGCTCCTGGATAGCGGTAAAAATCGAGGGGCCGGAAACGTCAGGAATCGAAGAAGGCGTAGCGGTTTGCTCCGGAGACCATTCGAATCTCCAATCGTATT
>CAXSIG010000269.1:0-2448 GCA_964237255.1 uncultured Bryobacteraceae bacterium | reverse complement strand
TTAAGCCCGGTCTTATCGAGTACCGGACGCTCGACGCGATTGGCGAGGTTGTTGGCAATAGAAAGAATCGGAGTGGCCGTACCGGTCAATACGCCGCGTTGTCCCTCAATGCCGCCATTAATTCCCAGTTTGTCCTCTACTTCTTTGAGCTTGGAGCCGCCTTTCGCGATCACCAATGCGTAAACGGGCATTTCTCTGGTTTCGCGGCGGACGACAAGATGGAAGCGATCGGCGAGCAGCGACTGAAGCCGTCCGATATGCTGCAGACGGAACTCCCTTCGTTGCACATCCGTCGCAGTGCGGATATCGTACGGAGTAGTAGACTCCGGTGGCTTTGCCTCGATATCGAAGTGGTCTATGTCCAGCCAGTTTGGCCCGCCGACTACCTGAAACTGATGGACGTCATAGGCTGACGAGATCAGATTTTTCAGAGTCATATTTACGACCGACAAATTTCCGGAAGGTCGAGTATGGAAATGCATTCCCCGCTCGTTCGGATCCGTCGTCTTGATTGTGGCTACTTCAAATTTGAGGTGGGGCGCGGTAGATTCTTGGGCACTGGATTTTAGGACGCCGAGGCCGACCGGTCCCATGATGGCAACTGTCAAGGCCGTGGCAATTACTGCAAGCTTTGCGCGCCCGAGCCGGACAGCAAGACGGCCGGAGAGAATGCCTTCTATGCGCTTCCGCAGATTGGACCCCATAACGCCGGCTGCGCAAGCGGCCGTGGGTTCCAGACATAACCGGCACACCCGGAGAATCCCTTCGGCATAGGATTCGCGGTCCTTGCCTTCGCGGATCACTTCTTCGTCGCAGGCGAGTTCGCGCTCTTCCAGAAGCCGGAAGCCGATGAACCAAATGCCGGGGTGAAACCAGAAGACGGCTTGAATCGCCGCGTGTACCGCGGCAGTGAGATTATCGCGGCGGCGTACGTGACAGAGTTCGTGAGCGAGAACTGCGTCCATCTCAGCCCAGCCGAGCGATTCCGTCAGGGCCTCGGGCAGCAGTAAAACCGGCCGAACGATTCCGAAAACGCCGGGTTCGATGGGCTGAGACGACGTGTAGACGGGAATCGGAAACGCCGCGTCGATTCGCGAGGAACACGCGGCCAACCGATGCAAGCGAACCCACGCCGCTACCCAGAACAATATTACGAGTACTGCGCCCGTTGCCCAGACGGCAAGCAGGATGGTGGTTAGAGAAAAGCCGCTTTGCGCCGAGGGTAACGGATCCGGAGATAATGTGAAACTACGTTCCAGTTGTTCTGCGGCGCGGAGCATCGGTGTTGCTGGAATAACAGAAGCAGAAAGCTTCATTGTTCGACCCACGCCCACAATCCAGGAGAACGGGATGAGGAACTTAATGGAGGCCGCCAGCCAGATGCGAAACCGCACTTCGGGGCGGTGGTTTCGAAGTGAAAACGCGAGCAAAGCGGCAAGTGTGCCGAAAACTGTCGACTGCAAAAGATGGTTAAGCAGAAACGTATCGGAAGCGTTCACTTTTGGTTCTCCTTTTGGCGCTGCCGGAGCAATTTTTCGCTTTCGCGAACTTCGTCCATGGTGAGCTTGCCGGATTCAATCAGGTGCGCCATGACCGGCTGCGTACGGCCACCGAAGAAGCTAAGCAGTTCGTCGATGAGCCTTCCCTGCGCGGCTTGGCGAGACACCACGGCTTCGAAGATGTGGGCGTTGCTGATTTTCTTCGACCGGCGTAGCGCGTTTTTTGTCTCCAGCCGGTAAACCGTGGTCTGTACCGTGGTGTACGCAGGACGTTTCTTTTCGGGAAACGTCTCCTGAATTTCCCGGATGGAAAGAGCGCCACCGGTCCACAGCGCTTCCATGATCTGCATTTCCAGCTTTGTAAGCTTTACCAGGGGTGACGGCATTAAGGTCTACTATATCCGTTTGTTTTCCTACTACGCAAGTGTTTGGTTACGGAGTTTCACTTCACAAAGTTCAACGCAAATATCTTCACCGTGCGAAGCGGCCGGCGATTGTGCTACTAAGTAGTCGACTGGAGGCGTTCCCATCGATCAGTCACGCGTGCCGCAAATAATCCGATCAGAACGCGAAGTAGTTCAATAGACAAGCTTTAACTCCCGGTCTTGGGCGACGACACTGCCGTACCGAGGCGGATTTTCAACTCCGCCGGTGTACGAATTGGCTGTAGTCATTCGGATTACGACCCAACATTATGAAATGGACAGCCTACCGGGCAGCGTTGCTGCTCTCCGTGGTGGCGCGCCTGCTTGCCGGGCCCACCCACATACACGATTCTCTTCCCAAAGCGAGCGACGGGAGCTTGGCCACAGGAGCCGTACTCATCTCCTGGCCCGCGTTCACCGGAACTGACGGAACTATCATCAAAGCGGGACAGCGAGCGGTCGCAATCAATAGCGGCATCCTGGACGTGACGTTGCCGGCGACATCGGCGAACGTGACCTGGTTG
>CAXSIG010000268.1:0-7409 GCA_964237255.1 uncultured Bryobacteraceae bacterium | reverse complement strand
GGGCAACGCGATGCCGCGGGTGATGAACGTGGATAAGAACCCGGCCTATCCGGCTGCCGTTAACGCGCTGAAAGCTGAGGGTGCCATTCCGCGCCGGGTGGCTTTACGCCAGTGCAAGTATCTCAACAATGTGATCGAACAGAATAACCGGACCGTGAAAAAGCGCGTATGGCTGGCCAAGGGCTACGGCACGTTTCAAAGCGCGCGGCGGACGATAGAGGGAATCGAAACGATACACATGATCCGGAAAGGCAGGGCGAGATGGGTGGCAAAGAAGATACGGTTGGCCAAGCTCTCTTCATCTCCGGATTGTTCGGCCTCGCTGCTTAACTAACATTCAACTGTTTACAACTTTTCAGCGGCCGCAACTGCTCTACTCAACTTCGCAACGAAACCCGCGCCAGAGGCAAAGGCGGAACGTTATCCCCGAGCGCCGTGGTTCTTCGTTATGGAATGGCACAAGTCGGCCCGAATTCCAGGTTTAACTTTGCTTGCTTTATTCGGGTACCCCGCCAGCCCGCTACTTAGATATTTGTTCGTCAATACTGCGCTCCCATCTGAACCCGAGGAGTACAGGCTCGAATTCCGGAAATGCGACTCTTCGAACATCAAACAGAGATCGGCCGGATTGCATCAATTTACGACTCGTACGTCAGCGCCAGCAAACGGACGCGGATTCTTTCGCCAGCTACGTGAAGCGCATCATTCACGTGGACAAACGTTCTGTCGCGATTTGCTGTTTTTACGTCGTGGAACGGCTCCGGAAAAACCTCTATTCTGCTTCATAGAACGAGATCCCAAATGACAAAAACAAAACCAGCAAACATTGCGCACGATGGGCAAGTAATCATTCCGGACAGCAAGCTTGCCCAGGAAGTCACGGACTTAATTCGTGATACTGAATCGACGTTGCTGTTCAATCACTCCAGCCGGGTTTACTGCTTCGCAGCGCTGGCTGGGTACAAGCGGGAAATAACATTCGACTTGGAACTCTTGTACGTCGGCGCTATGTTCCATGACATCGGCTTAGTCGCGCAATATAGCAGTGCGGATGAACGCTTCGAAGTGGATGGCGCGAATGCCGCGCGTAATTTCCTAAATAGACACAACATTTCAGCATCGGAGATCAATGACGTCTGGACCGCCATTGCCCTTCACACCACTCCAGGCATTCCACAACACATGTCTCCCCTTGTTGCGCTTGTGACAGCAGGAGTCGAGATGGATGTTCTCGGTCTGAGCTACACTGACTTCTCGGATGCGGAACGCGAAGCGGTAGTTAGTGTCTTCCCACGAACACCGCATTTCAAAGAAAATATTCTCCAAGCCTTCTATGACGGAATCAAGCACAAGCCAACGACTACCTTTGGTAATGTCAAGGCTGACGTGCTAGCAGACAAAGATACGGGGTTCCAGCGCGGAAATTTCTGTGACGTGATTCGCGGCTCAGCTTGGGTTGGCTAGTTCTCGGGTCTCATTTTCACCAGTAGGAGAGCGCTTGAACCGGGTGCGGTAGCAGCTCGGAGATATGCCAAGCACGCGAAGAAACGTTCGGCGCATGGCATCAGCAGTCTTGAACCCGCACGCATCAGCAATCTCTTTCTGGCCAAGCGCGGAGCTATCGATAAATTGTTGCGCCGCCTCTACTCTCAAACAGTCCACGAACTGACCCGGCGACACTTGCATTTCTTTTGTGCAAGTCCTCGTGAAATGTCGGGGGCTCATTCCCATACGATCTGCCAAACATTCCACTGTAAGTCTGTCTCGTAGATGCTGCGACATCCATACCTGGAGTTCCCGTTTATGTTTTGAAGCTACAGCTTGATGGGAGAGGATCTCAGTATATTGTGCTTGACCACCTGGGCGAACGAGAAACATCACCAATTGCCGGGCAACAGTCAGCGCGGCTTGATGACCCAAGTCTTCTTCGAGCAGCGCAAGAGCCAAGTCAAGGCCCGCAGAGATGCCAGCTGACGTATACACAGAACCATCGCGTAAGAAAATCGGGTCTGACTCAACCTTTACTTCGGGAAACTCGCGCGCCAACCGGTGACAGAAGTTCCAGTGCGTGACAGCCCGTTTTCCGTCCAGCAGGCCGGTCGCCGCTAACGTAAATGCTCCGGTGCAAACGGAAGCGATTCTCCGCGAGCGTTTAGCGGTCTCAACAACCCAATCGAGAAAATGCGCGTCATAGATTCCTGACTCGGCACCTGGGCCGCCCACGATCAATAACGTATCGATTGAGCCGGTGATCTCGGTGAGCGGATGCGCACCTTCGAGAGAGAGTCCGCGATGAGTTTGCAAAGCAGAACCGAGACCGGGGTTTCCCACTACCACTTGGTACTCGGGAAAACTGGAAAACACTTCATGAGGTCCAGTGACATCGAGAATTTGCACCGGCGGGGCTCCTGTTATAACAATCCTGCGCATTAATTCTTCCAGCTCATTGCAGCATGTTTTGCCGCATGATGGCATGCTCAACTGATGGCGCTGTTATCCGCGACAAATATTTTACTGAGGTCTCTACAGCCGGTCGTGCGCTTCGCGCCCAACTTCTACCTAGTGTTTGCTTGGTCGGCAACTACGAAGCTGAACCGCGAAACGGCATCACCATAAAATCTCGACCCGTTGCTATGGAACGAGGGATTAGGCGCTACTTGAATTTCCGACAAGTCGTCAATGGAGATCGTGCGAAGCAGACTTGATAGCAGGGTAGGGGAGTGGGTCGATTTATTTGGCTCGCACATGAATCACGTTGTCCACGCTTTGCAGTGGTCCTTCAATCAGCAACCAGGGATTTGCGATTAGCTGGGCACGGTCTGCGTCAAACATCTCCGATAGAACAACACCGTTCGCTAAAGCATCTAATATCCATCGAACTCCGATTTAACTGCACCGTCGGAATAATCGCTCCGACCGCGCGCGGCGCGCCGCTGGTGATTCTTCCTCGATTGCGCCGGACTCGCGAACGGTACCGTGGGTATTATGAATCAACGCGAAGACGACAAGACCACGCGGGGGATCCGTGAACACGAATAATCCTTCTCACCGCCTCGCTGTCCGAAATGCGGGTACAGTGACACCAGGCGGTCCCAGAGGACGCGATTCCCCGACGTATTTCTTGCTGCGTTTGGGCGAGTTCCCTATCGGTGCCGATCCTGTCAGCGTCGGTTTTACGCGAAGAGTCGAGCGATCGAGTTGAAGTCGGGGACGAATAACTGGCAGAAACTGTGAGCGGAAACGGCTCTGCGGCTCGACGTGAGGGCCGGCTTTAATATCTGTAATTATTCGATAAGATTCTGAAGATGCTGAATATAGGTGAAGTAATTGTTCAACTAAGAGAAAGAATTCAGGCTATAGATGAGGCAATCAATAGTCTTAAAAAGATAGATGTATTTTCTGCACCCAAGAAGCCGGGCAACAAACGCGGCCGGAAATCCATGGGCGAGGAAGAGCGCCGCAATGTGTCTTATCGAATGACCGCATACTGGGCGAAGCAGAAGAAGGAGGAAGGTCGCCCTGAAGGGGAAGCCTCCCCAGAGAAAGAATCTCGTACACGGCGCTCGGATTGATGAGTCACGTGTTCAAATTTGAGATTACGACCGGCTCATGCACATAGACAGCTTATTTGACAGCGACGCTTGCGTGCGCTGCCATGGTTCCCGACTGGAAGCCAGTAATTTCTGCGCAGCCTGTAAACTCAGTTGTCAAAAAGCCCTTAGCGAGTGGCTGACGCCGGAAGCTTACGTGGCATTGAAGCCCGAAACCCGGGCGATAGCCATACCCAAATGCCGTTACTGTGAACGGGAGATGTCCGCAAAAGAGTTGCTTCGCCACTACAACGAGTGCGAAGCGCGGCCGCAAAAGGCAAAACGAAAAAAGGTAGAAGAACTCTCCAGGTAAAGGGCCGCGCCTCCCGATCGTTGCTGCTGCCAATCTCCTGCAGGGAGCGTTGATGACGTCACCGGGTGAAGCAGATGCGGTTGATATAGTTGGGCTTGTCATCTGTCAGCATTAAGAAAGTCATCAGACAACTAAGGCAACGCCTTGCGAGCTTCGACCGGATCGTGAATGTTTTTGAAAGAACCGGAATCGTTGCTCTCCCAAACCGGTCTTCACGGGAGTCCGAACACAAGGCTACAGCCGCAGAGGCGCGTCAGCGCACGTCCGGAGTGAGAAGCCATCATGCGACACGGAAGACGCGGAGAACGTTGTAGGGCCTCCTTCGGGCTTGAACCCAAGACCGCCCGGCCTGGATCGCCTTGGCTAGGCCCGAACCCGCAGGAGGGATTCGCTGGTTTCGGCTACACGCCGGCGGAAACGCTGCGCATGCTCGCCGACAACATCGAGCGCGGCGACTGGGCGGGGGAAGAGATCGTGCTCAGTCCGGCTCGGCCGTGGGAAGCATTAGATGAGGAGACGCGGAAGTTGCTAAGATTCTAATCGATTAATTTAGAGCGATGTCGATAACGAAACTTTTCAAGGTCTGCAGAACAATAGATCGTACCGACTGTTCTGACCCGCTTCAGCAGCACATCGCACTTCAGAAACACTTGCAGAAAAGGCAGATTGAGTCAGGCTTTCCTCGCGGCGTCGGCGTTTATCAAGAAAAGAGCAGCAATCCCGCAACGATCAAAACACACCAAATCTACTTTCTCTCGCCGCAAGCCTTTGCCCTGACTCAAGACTTCTTCCAACCGTTTTCGTCGGGATGGAATGTTGCCGAGGGTGACTTTGAACTTGACGATCTTAAGATGTTGTCCCTTTGCTAGGCTCGCTTCGCTTTTTTCCCCACAACAACAATCTCTGACTCCACCGCCGCGGCTCTGCTCCTCAATCTGTGCAACGGCGTGCTGGATCGCTTCGGCCGTGGTCCACCGGTTGTCGTTTCGACTTCGATCGCGCTCGTTCGTCAAAGCCTTCAGAGTTATCGGGATTTCTTCCAGCTCCAAATCGAGAACAAGCTGCACATGAGACTTTTCTCACGCCCCCACCACTACACCGACATAGTTGTTGGGCGCGCCTAACAGGTACGCGCTCCTCCTGACGAGGCCCTAAGCACAGCTGGGGCCTCACTCCTTCTTCTCCTTCTGCGTCGGCCCGGCAAACAGCTTCATCTCTGGCAGATTCGGAAAATAGACCCCGCACTGATCGCTCTTCGATAGCGCTTTCCACTTCGGGCAGTTCGGATTGATAAGACGTCGGGGATCGCTGATCTGCATTTCGGCGCCGTGCTGATCGATGAGACGCGTGACGCGGTATTTGCCCTTGTGGTTCCGGCACTCATGGTACATGCAGGCAACCTCTAGATAGACGACGTCAGCGGCACAGAGAGTACCCAGCCTAGCACTCCCGCAGTTTGTAGCAATGTCGAAGTCCTGTTGCTTTCTGCGACAACTGTACCCCACCGCAACAGGCTGTTACGTTCGCCTCATGTTCGCCAAAATAGTGGGGCCTCAGAGAGAAGAATTCCTTCGGTTTGACACCTAAACGCTAGGCCGCTGATCGTGAAATTGACGGTTCACGGAGGATGGCCCTTGCTTACGCGGGGCCATTTTCTTACCGCTCTGCCCGTAACTTTCCCCGCCTTTGCTCCTGAACCAATCTGCACTGTTCAGCATTCGCCAACTTGCATGGCAGGCACAGGCATCCTTTGCGGAAACCAGACTTGGTTCCGTGAACGATCGGTTGCGGCTTCGGTCCCCGCTTTGCCTTCGCAATATCTGGGCCTGGCCGCTTCGGGCGAGCGTCTCCCTTGCCAGCTGCAATTAGTGCGTTGAGCTCAGCCATGCGCCCGTCCTTTTTCGGCAGGTTGAGTCTGATAATGCTGGTGATGTTGATGGGGACTATCGGCACCAGCGGGTATGATACGCTCTTCAGTTCGGGCAGGGCAACTTTCCAGAGTCGCACCGGCCCGCACACGATCTCAGGAGAATCGCATGTACTCGAAGATTACCGCGCTCACGTGTGTTTGCTAGCGGCAGGGCGGGAAGAGCGGCGACGATTACAAGCGGGACGATCACCATCACGCAGCCCTATTACTATACGCAGCTCTCTGTACTGTTGAGCGATGGAGTTACGGTTACTGGAAGGGCGGTATGACTACCTTTCAAGACCTTCACGCCTGTAATGATTTCGGTTTGGGCTGTGTTGTTTCCTCGCGGTATGCCGTCAGCACCGGGCCACCGTCCTTGACTTTCCCCAACGTCTTTTACTCAACACTTTTCTTCTCGTACGCAAGTAGTTATTTGGCGATAGGTTCGCAGCCGACGCAAACATTCCAGACGCGGTTTACTGCCAATATTAGCGGGGCCTATTTCCAAATTGGGGCCAGCCATGTCCATTTCCCGAAGCCATTTCTGGCTGCAATCTTTCCACCATCGCATCAGGGAGCGTGACTGAAACAATCGTTCCATCTACGATCGTTCCCTACAGGCTTTGTGGAATCTCGGGCCATTAATAAGGGCTGGATTTAGAACGGGACGCGTTCTTGAATGGCCAGATCGACCGACGACGCTCACAGACGATCTTATAGCCCGGGTTGAGGAGGAACTTCTCAACGCTGTTTACACCTGCAACGAAGAATGGCGCCTCTCTCTCGACGAACCAACGCGGCTCGAATTAAGAGCCAAATTCATCTTGGCTGTCAAAGGCTTTGCGGCTGCGATCCTGAAGGACACCGCTACGTAGGTATCAGCATGACTACGCACGCAAGCTGCTGTCCATCAAGCGCCGCCGGCCGCAGATGCGCGCACTATCGAGCCGGGATCCGTTGTTCGCTTCAATTTTGGTGGAAGTTTCTAGTTTTATCGACGCGGCGAACGTGCCGGGTTAGCCGATGAACCGATTATGAGCCGCCGCGGTCAAACCGAAAACACCTATGCCAAGACTACTTGAGCAACACGGAAATCACCGCAAAAGCCGAAATTTCCTGTAAGCGGATTGATAACAGAGCCGGCGGCGCTCTACCTACTCTTTGCGGATCGCACAGACATCAGCAATACACCAGAAATAGCGAGTGACGCGCATGTCGGCTAATGTGTTTGGCAAAATACCGAAATCAGCTAACCGCCCGAATCTGGAGCCTTTGCGAATGGAGCAAGCTGTGGTCTTTTCTACTATGTTGGCAGAGATGTCTAAAAGTTATGCCCTAACGTTCGCCAAGGATAGGTTTGTGGTGGCTTAATTCCGCTTCCGAGCCCGGAACGCAGAAACAAATTGCTCAGGGTCGGCCATTTTATCTTCAATTCGAAGTGTGCCATTGAGGAGGCAAAGGATGGCGACTGGAATTCCGATGCCGGTAATGCAAAGAAACCAGAAAAGCAGCCAGCTTCCCATAAATTCGTACCGGATAATCTTCGACATCGAAGCATCCACCCATCGCGCGAGAAACCGTGCGGGCTTAGCTA
>CAXSIG010000267.1:0-7422 GCA_964237255.1 uncultured Bryobacteraceae bacterium | reverse complement strand
GAAGTGGCGAGGGCGGCTTGGGCTACCCTCCAGCTTGATCGCTCGCGCCAGCTAGCATGTTCCTGCTGGCAATCGTTGTATTGGCTGTGGCGTTGTGTCTCGTCACGTTTGTGCAGACGCTTTACATAGAAGGCATGCGGCTGCGGACGCGAGAATTTCCGTCATTGCAGTTTTTTAAAGGCACCGTGGAAGAGCGAATCGGTTTCGATGCGGACGAAGGCTCTCTTACCTTCTCGCTTCTGAAACATGGGGCGCTGCTGCTGCTGGCGATCTCGGTGTTTCTTCACTTTGTCGAGACCGCGCCGATCACTTGGCAACTCTGCCTCCAGGCGATCTTCACTTCGTGGCTTGTGATGATGCTGGGCGCGTATGTGGTTCCGCAGTTGCTTTACCGGCGCAGTTCCGGCCGTCTCCTTCTGACCCTGCTGCCTCTGCTGCGTGCGTTCGCGTTTCTGATGCGGCCGGTGGTTGCGCTGCTTCGCTTCTTCCATTCGCTTGCCGATTTGGCCGATGAGAAGACCGCCACTGCTACACCGCCCACATCCGCCGAGAACATCGACGCCCTGATTTCTGCCGGCACCGAAGAAGGGTTGATCGAAGAAGACGATCGCAAGCTCATCCAGAATGTCGTCGAGTTCGGGGACAAGGTGGCGCGGGAAGTGATGACGTCACGTCCCGATATCGTTGCGATGTCGGCTGACGCCACGCTGCAGGAACTTCGCGAACTGGTGATTCACGAGCAGTACTCGCGCATTCCAGTTTTCGAGGGCAGCATCGATAACGTGGTTGGCTTCGTTCACGTTCGCGATATGTTCGAACTGGCCGATACCGAACGCGCAACTACCAAAATTCGTGGACTGATGCGGCCCATTCGCATCGTACCCGAATCGAAACCCGTCAACGATTTGATGCGCGAGATGCAGCAGGAAGGCGCGCACATCGTCATGGTGGTGGATGAATACGGCAATACCGCGGGCTTGGTGTCGATGGAAGACCTGGTCGAAGTAATACTGGGCGATATCCGCGATGAACACGAACCCACCAGTGACGTTGCGACCGATGCCGATGGCGCCTATCTGCTGGCGGGTACCTTTGAATTGGGGCGCCTCGAAGCGCTACTGGAGATTAAGATTGAGGACGAATTGGAATCTACGACGGTCGGCGGATTGATCACGGAGTGGCTTGGCCACGTTCCCCAAACGGGTGAGATTGCGGAGCGTGAAGGCATTCGCATTGAAGTTCTGGCCGCGGACGACCTGCGCGTCCAGCAGGTGCGCGTCAGCCGGATGGCGAATGAGTAAGCACGTTTCTGGCTTTGTTTCAGTTCTTGGACGTCCGAACGCGGGCAAGTCGACGCTGGTGAATGCGCTTGTCGGCTATAAGGTGGCGATTGTTGCAAACAAACCGCAGACCACCCGCACCAGTATTCAAGGGGTGTTGACGACGCCTGATGCGCAGATTGTTTTTCTCGATACGCCAGGTATCCATAAAGCCGAATCGGCAATTCAGCGGCGCATGATGGATAGTGTTCGCGATGCTCTGAATGAGCGGGATCTTCTGCTGTATCTGGTGGACGCGACGGAGCGTTTCGGGGACCAGGAGCGGCACGCCCTACGGCTCCTGAACTCTGCCACCGCTCCCGTACTGCTTGTCTTGAATAAGACCGATCTGGTGAAACAGCAGGAAGCGGTTCTTCCCTTAATCGATGAGTATCGCAAGCACTACGATTTCGTCGACTACCTTCCGATATCCGCGCTGAAGACCACCAACCTGGATGCGCTGCGCGAAGCGATTGTCAGCCGCCTTCCCGAAGGTCCCGCTTATTTCCCGGAAGATCACGTCACGGATCAGCCGGAGCGATTCATTGCATCTGAGTTGGTACGGGAACGCATCCTCCAAGCAACCGATCAAGAGGTGCCTCATTCGGTTGCGGTGTTGATCGATCGTTGGGAAGAAGCGCCGAACATTACGCGTATTTACGCAACGGTTTACGTGGAGCGCGAAGGCCAGAAAGGCATCATCATCGGCGCCGGCGCGACTATGTTGAAGCGAATCGGGACGGAAGCGCGCGAAGAAATGGAACGGCTCTTCGGGGTCAAAATCTTCCTCCAACTCCATGTGAAGGTGCAACCGAACTGGCGTGAGAAGACCGCGTTCTTGAACGCGCTGGACTGGCGTAAAATGGCGGGTACCGATGCGGATTAAACGGCTGCTACTGTCCGCTGTATTTGCTGTTGGCTTGATCGGAGCCGATAAAGATGACGGCGTTATCGAAACCAAGCTGAAGATGCGGTTGGCCAAGGATGCGGTGGCGAAGGGCGGCGGATTCGGCGTGACCGTGACCAACGGAGTCGCGACACTCACCGGCAGAGTTGAGTCGGAAAAGCAAAAGTCCCGAGCCGAAAAGCTGGCGCACAAGGAAAGTGGAGTGAAGAGCGTCGAAAACCGCCTTCAGATTATTCCCAAATGATCTGCGCGGCACTCGCGTTGTTTTTGCTGCAAGCGCCGGTCGACATAAAAATCGAGAGGGTCGATGCGAAGCTCGGTTTCGCGGAAGGACCGGTATGGTCGCGCGACGGTTATCTTCTTTATACGGACGCTCCGAACAATCGTGTCCTGAAGCTCGCACCGAATGAGAAGCCTTCCGTATTTCGTGAGAACAGTGCGGGTGCGAATGGCATGACGCTGGACGCGCAGGGCCGCTTGTATTTATGCGAGTGGCGGTCGCGCCGGCTTACGCGGCTCGATAAGAAAGGCAATCTGGAAGTACTTGCCGAGAAGTGGGAGGGTAAGAAGCTGAATGCCCCTAACGATGTGGTGGTCCGGAAAGATGGAAACATCTATTTCACCGACCCCGCTTTCGGCAGTCAGAACGATACGCGCGAGCTCGATTTCTTCGGTGTATATCGTATCGGACCGAAGGGTGAAATAGAGGTTGTTGCCAAGCCGAAAGGCCGTCCGAACGGCATCGCGCTTTCCCCCAATGGACGTACTCTCTATGTCACCAACTCGGACGAGAAAAACGTCCGGGCTTACGATGTCGACAAAGCCGGCGTGGTTTCGAACGAACGGGTCCTGATCCAGAAAATCGAAGGCGTACCGGATGGCATGCGCGTAGATGAGAAGGGCAACCTTTACGTCACCGCCAAGAATGTCTTCGTCTACGATTCTTCCGGCAAGCCGCTTTACGACATCAAGCTGGGTGAGAAGCCTGCCAACCTGGCGTTTGGTGATGCGGACTTCGAGACCCTATACATCACCGCGCAAACATCCCTGTACCGGATCCGCTTGAATGTAAAGGGCGCGGTTCAGTATTAGCCGCCGCTATCCGGAGTTTCCGGTGCCTGGCGTGGGCGCGTTGATTCTTGAGGGAGACCGCATTCTGTTGGTGGAACGCGCTCGAGAACCGCTCAAAGGCTGGTGGTCGCTGCCCGGTGGCGTCCTGGAGCCAGGCGAACTTCTTCGGGACGCGGTGATTCGCGAAGTGCGGGAAGAAACAGGTCTGGTCATCGAGCCTATCGAGATGATGGAAATCTATGAGCGAATCATGCGCGATGAAGAAGGGCGCGTCGAGTATCACTATGTGCTCATGGATTTTCTCTGCCGCGTGATCGGCGGCAATCTTGCCGCGGCGGACGATGCCTGTGGCGCGCAGTGGTTCGCGCGTGGTGAACTGGCGGCGCTGCGCATCACCGAAGGAACGCTTCCTGTAATCGAGCGGGCGTTTAATAAGAGTAGTGCAAGCCACCTCCGCTGAAACGCTGGAATACGAAGCGCTCCGCGCGCTCATCGGTCGCTACGTCGCCAGTCCCCTGGGGCAAGACGAACTGGCGAAGATGGAGCCGACCTCGAACCGCGCACACCTCGAAGCGACACTCGCGCAGGTATCCGAGGCGATCGGGTATCAGCGGCAAGCGAAGCTGAATTTCGCGGGCCTGCCCGAACTTACCGGGACCGTTCAGAAGCTGCGGATCGAAGGCGCGACGCTCGATCCGCGGGAGTTGTTCGACATTATCCTCTTGCTGGACCGGGCGGCAGAAGCGAAGTCAGCCCTGAGTGCGACGGCAGAGCGATTCCCGCTGCTCGGCAAACGCGCCGCGGCGATCGGCGATTTCGGCGCGCTGGTGAAGTCGATCCAAGGCAAGATCCTTCCCGATGGTTCGGTAGCGGACTCCGCCAGCGTTATGCTCGCGCGCCTCCGGAGAGACATCGAACGGCAGAAGCATCAGATCCACGATTCGCTGGAACGCTTTCTTAGAACGCATCGCGATGAAGGCGTGCTGCAGGAAGAGATAGTAACGATCCGCAATGAACGCTTCGTGGTGCCCGTGATCTCCGGCCAGCGGCGCAGAATGGGCGGCGTGATTCATGGGGCGAGTTCAAGCGGCCAGACGCTGTTTATGGAGCCGCTCGAAACTATCGACCTGAATAACGAGCTGGTCCGGCTGACCGAGGAAGAACTGCGGGAAGTGCATCGTATCTTGCGTGAACTGACTGCGCAGCTGCGCGCGCATGCACCCGCGATTGCAGCTACACGGACCATGATGGGGGAGCTGGAATTTCTTTTCGCGAAAGCCCGGTTTGCCATCGAGTTCGAATGCGGCATTCCTCGCTTCGGCAATCGGCTTAGCTTCAAGGATGCGCGGCATCCGCTGCTGCAAGACGTGCTTCGCAAGAAGGGCGGGCAGGTCCGTCCCATCACGCTCACGCTTGATATCGATTGCAAGACGTTGCTCATCAGCGGTCCCAATACGGGTGGCAAGACGGTGACGCTGAAAACGGTGGGGCTGCTGGTGCTGATGGCTCAATCGGCGCTGCCCGTTCCTGCCGTCGATGCCGAACTCCCGCTCTTCGAACAGATACTGGCGGACATCGGAGACCACCAGTCGATTGAAGCGAGCCTCAGTACGTTCTCTGCGCACATGTCGCACATTCGCGAAATGGCGCTTGACGTCACGCCGGATTCTCTCGTGCTGCTCGATGAAATCGGCTCGGCCACCGACCCCGAGGAGGGCGGGGCACTGGGCGTCGCGCTGGTTGAACATTTCCGCGCGTCCGGTGCTTACACGCTGGCATCCACGCATCTGCTGGCGTTGAAGATTTACGGCACTTCGACCAAAGGCGTGCTGAATGGATCGATGGGCTTCAACGAAGCGACACTCGAACCGACGTACGAACTACGCCTGGGCTTGCCGGGCAAGTCGGCGGGGCTCGATATCGCGGCGCGCCTCGGAATGCCCGAAGACATCATGAAGCGCGCCCGCGCATCGCTGACGGATCGCGAGCGCGACGTCTCGAAGTTCCTCAGCGAACTCCATGACAGGCTCACCTCATCGAAAGAGTTAGAAGCAAGGCTGCAAACCGAACTTCGCGATCTGGAACACCGGCGCAAACGCTTGACGGCCGAAACTCTAAGAACCGAGTCCGAGAAGCTGGCGGAACTGGAAGAGCGTTACCAGCAGTTGTTGACGCGTTTCGAAGAGCAGTCGAAGGAGGCGTTGAGTCGTATCGCGGAGCGCTCGTCCCCCAAGGCGCAGCAAACCGTGGCAAAGGCCAAACGCGAGTTACGAGAGCAATTCACGGCGACCATCCATCCCGAAGCGCCGCGCGCGATTGTGCTGGAAGTTGGCTCGCGTGTCCGGCTTCGCGACATCCGCGAACCGGCAACAGTTACTCGCCTGCTGGGCGAAGAGCGCGTAGAGGTTCAGGCGGGATTTATGAAGATGCAGATTGATCGCGCGGACATTGTGGAAGTTCTCCCGGAAAAGGCGGGACCGGGAGCCACCAAGCTACCGAAAGGCGTGACGTTCCAACAAGGTCCGCAATTCGCGCCGATCTTTCAGGAGTTGAACGTAATTGGAGAAAGGGCGGAAGAGGCTCGCGACCGTCTGGAAAAGTTTCTTGACGAAGCGGTGCTTGCGACTGCCTCGAGAGTCCGAATCGTACACGGCCACGGAATGGGAATACTAAGGAAGATGGTTGCGGAGTCGCTGGGAAGCAACCCGCATGTGGAGCGCTACTACACCGCCACCCAGGCGGAAGGCGGTGCAGGCGCTACAATTGCCGAACTGAAAAGCTAAGACTACGGACGGAAATCCATCCCACGTTCACGGTTCAATTGGTCCGTCATGGAACGGTCGATCGAAGTTAGCGCCACCTGCTTCTGGGTCTTGTCTCGCGTCACGTAATGTAACGTGCCGTTTTCAGTCCAGTAGGAGATAGCGATTTGTACACTTCCGTCGGGAAACGCGATCAGCGTGCCTAAGCGGCCTTGGGCATCGCGCCCGGGAGGGGGAGCCTGATATTCACGAGCCGGTGCGGTGCTCTGCGTCGAATAGTTCGGAGTTGAGTAGTTCGGCGTCGAGTAGTATTGGTTCACCACTGCGGGCTGTTGTTGGGCTACTGTAGTGCCGTAAACGGGAGCCGCGCTGTACGAGGAATACCCGTATCCATAATCCGCACCATACCCGTATCCATAGGACGGATAGTAGCCGCTGTAATAGGGATACCCGTAACCATATCCATAATAGGGCGACCCAAAGCCTAGTCCGAATCCAAACCCGAGACCGTAACCATACCCGCGGTAGCCATAGCCATAACCCCCGCGATACCCACCGCCGCCGTACCCATAACCGCCACGATAGCCACCACCGCCGTAACCACCGCCACGGTACCCGCCACCGCTAAAGCCGCCGCGCGATCCACCGCTAAAACTCGAACCGCCCACACGCCCGCCACCAGAACCGCCACCTCTGCCGACCGCACCACCTCCGTGGCCGCCCGGCGCCGCAATCGCTACCGCTGTTGAAAGAATGATGAATGCAAAAGCTGCGCGCATAATGTCCTCTGCTTTCAGCTTACTCCCGTTTTCCACAGGCAGAACAGCCACATGATGTAGCGGTGCTGAATAAAATATGTCTATATCGGGTACCAGATTAGCTTTACTTTTCCGGGAGCCGCGCTTAATATGGTTGCAATCCCCCGAGTTGAACGGATAAGGATCTCTTCCATTGCTGAAACTCAAACGCGTAGAACTTCAGGGCTTTAAATCTTTCTGTGACCGAACGGAACTCAAGTTCCAGGGCAGCGGCATTGCTGCCGTCGTGGGCCCGAATGGTTGCGGAAAGTCGAACCTGAGTGACGCCATCACGTGGGTACTCGGCGAACAATCGGCCCGCTCCTTACGCGGCGCGCGCATGGAAGATGTGATTTTTGCGGGTACGCGAAATCGGAAGCCAGTCGGGATGGCTTCCGTAACGATGGTTTTGGTCGACCCTGTGGCGGAGCGCCCGGCGGCTGAACTAGCGAGCGTGTCCGTGCCTCCCTCCGCGCCTGCCCCCGAAGGCGCGGAAGTCGTGGCTCCTCCGAATAACGTTACAGTTCTTCCCGCCAAACCAAGCGAAGTTACCATCACGCGCCGTC
>CAXSIG010000266.1:3443-7449 GCA_964237255.1 uncultured Bryobacteraceae bacterium | reverse complement strand
ATCGATAGAAACTCGAAGGAATTGATTCTTACCGCCGCCCTTCAGTTCAACCTCGACTATTTCAATGCCGTGCGGTTCGGCGACACGGTGGGCGAGGTTTTCCAATGTTGTTAAGACCGCTGCCTTTGCCATCGACGTGAATCGCTAAAATGTGAATTCCAAAAAAAAAGTGGGCTTGCGCCCACTTCCAAGTTTCGACACGACCAACTTCAATATAACCCGAAACGAGCAAAAGGGAAATATGTGGCAAGGTCAGGCTACTTGAAGTGTGGAAACCGTTCTCCCTGGCTGACTCTCTGCGAGGCTCGCAATGAGCGCTGCGGATCAATCGACAAAGAACATAAGTTCTCTCGACGCGACCAGCAGACCGTCTACGAAGAGCTGAAGCTTAGAGGTAGCAACATTACCGAAAGATTGGGGAATCTGAGCAAACGCGCCAAACCTGGACGCTGGACTGAGTGTGTTTGCGTCAATGACAAAGTTCCTGCTGAACGGTAGTGTCCCGATTGGGCCGGTGCGGCTGACCCGCTCCGCTAGCGTAGGAACAGTAATCGGTGCTTGCCATGTGCCTTAAACCGGGTCGATATCGATTACATCGGAAGCAGCCGCATTGTGTGCAATCACTTGAAAAGGCCGGGCACCAGCTTTAATGTCGAACCTGGTTTGAAAAACGGATGCAAGGAGAAGAGCGGTCCCCGAAGCTGGATAAAGCCCGTCAATCGAACCGGAAACGCCCGTCACGTTAGCCCCTGCCGGCACTGCCGGCGTAGCCACATTACTGTCTACTCCATTTACCGAAGGGTAGACACGATTGGAATCGGATCGGACGTTCGATTTAACGGTTCGGAGCCAACACCTCCGTTCGCGGAAGATGCGGGTTCGTTGGTCCAAGACCGGTTGCGTAGAGAAGAATCGGTCTGCTGTCGAAAGCCTCCAATGGGTGCGAACCTGCATCGAAGGCGATCGGGTTGCCGGTGCCTGCGCTATAGCGAAGATCCGCTCAGGACAACAGAGACCGCTAGAACGACTCTTTGTTTCAACACCGAAGCATTAAAGCACATAGTTCCTCCTGATTATGAGAAATTCCAGGTTGAGCCAGCGTGGTGGCGTTTAAACATAAGCCTTGCGGAAGGCACCCGCCGACTCGCCCAAAATACGATAGAATCTTGTAAACCCTTGCATAGCAAAACATTGGCTCTGCTCGCCATACCAACCGGACTTTGCCTTTGGTCCGCCGCTACTCCAGGCGTCGACGAAGCGGCTTTTCAGCGCGCCGTTCGCCCGGTCATCGCAAAGAACTGCGTCGCTTGTCACAATGAGGCGCTCGCATCCGGTGGGGTCAACCTTGTTCCCTACACCTCCCCGGCCTCCGTCGCCACCGACCGTCTTGCTTGGGAGAAAATTCTCCAGAAACTCCGCTCCGGTGAAATGCCGCCCAAAGGCGCCCCCCGGCCCACGCTCGCCGCTACCGACGCATTCGTACACTTCTTCGACGCGGAATGGGAAAAGGCCGACCGCAACACTGCCCCCGACCCTGGTCGTGTGACCGCCCGACGCCTAAATCGGACCGAATACTCGAATACCGTTCGCGATCTTCTTGGCCTGGAATTTCGAGCCGAAGAAGACTTCCCCACAGACGATCTCGGCGAAGGCTTCGATAACATTGCCGACGTTCTCAGCATCTCGCCTCTGTTGATGGAGAAATACGTAGCCGCCGCTGAGAAGATTGCAGCCCGCGCGGTTGGCAACGTCACGCTACCCGAGCCCGTTACCGCCAGCTACGAAGCGAAAGAGCACAACCTAACCCGCATTGATGTCGACACGATAGAGGCCACGCACCACATCGATTTCGACGGCGATTACGATCTCACCATCGGTCTGCCAGGCGCGCGTTCGAAAACCGCGAAGCCCGTCCAACTTGCCTTGTGGATGGATGGCAAGCTTCTTCATCAGGAGCCGGTCGAAACCAAACCGTCCGATCTTGTTTACTTCAGCCCGTTCTCCGATGCCCGCTTCCGCCTGACTCTCCCAGAAGGCCAGCACACCTTCCGCGTCGGCTTCCTGGATGACGATTTTGTCGCCACGCTTCCTGAAAAGAATTACTACACGCAGTCTAAGAATAAGTACCCCGGCTCTATCACTTTCAGCGGTCCTTTCGCGTCCAAGACCGAAAACCTGAGCCGCAAGCGAATCTTTACTTGTGACCCGAACACCGGCGCCGTCTGCACTGAGCGCGTGGTTAACGCCTTGGCTCGTCGAGCCTATCGGCGACCGGTTACCAAAGCCGAAACCGCATCGCTTATGAAGTTGGTGGCGCTGGCGAAATCGAATGGAGAAGCGCCGGAACAGGGCGTACAGCTTGCGCTCCAAGCCATCCTGGTCTCGCCCAATTTCCTATTCCGCATTGAGCGAGACCCCTTTTCTTCCGATCCCGCGAAGGTCCACCGCATTACCGATTTGGAACTCGCCTCCCGCCTGAGCTACTTCCTTTGGAGTTCCACGCCGGACGAAAACCTACTGTCCACGGCAGAGGCCAATAAGCTTCACACGCCCGCTGTTCTGGATGCACAAGTTAAGCGAATGCTGGCCGACCCCAAGTCGGCGGCGCTTGCCGACAACTTCGCCGGTCAGTGGCTTGAAATCCGCAACCTGGATTCCATCAAGCCCGATCCCGACAAGTTCCTCCTCTGGGGACCCGAGTTGAAAAACGCGATGAAGAGCGAGACCAGTCTCTTTGTCGACTACATCCTGAAGAACAACCGTCCGATGTCCGACTTCCTGGACGCGCGCTATACCTTTCTAAACGAACGTCTGGCGAAGTTTTATGGCATCTCCGGTGTTACCGGCCCCGAGTTCCGCAGGGTTCAACTTGCGACGAATCAACGCGGCGGCATCCTGGCCCAAGCGAGCGTGCTCACCGTTTCAAGCTATCCTACCCGGACATCGCCGACGATCCGCGGCAAGTATGTGCTGAACAATATTCTGGGCTCTCCGCCGCCGCCGCCGCCGCCCGATGTACCGGCTCTTGACGCGTCCAAGGTAGGTTCCGAAGTTTCGTTACGAAAGCAACTGGAAGAGCATCGCAGCAACCCGGTCTGCGCGTCTTGTCACTCCAAGATGGATGTCCTTGGCTTCGGCCTCGATAACTATAACGCCATCGGAAAATGGCGTACGCAGGACGGCAAATTCCCCATTGAAGCGGGTGGCACGCTGCCCGGCGGCAAGGAGTTTCACACACCGGCCGAACTCCGCACCATCCTGGTCTCCGAACTACCCGAATTCGCCCACTGTCTTACTGAAAAGATGATGACGTACGCGCTAGGCCGCGGTATTCAGCCGTATGACCGTCCGACCGTCCGCGCCATCGATGAGCGCCTGAAAGCTAACAACTATCCGTTCCAGGACCTGATCTTCGAAACCATCCACAGCCTGCCGTTCCAATCGCGCCGGGCTGAAATCGTCACCACCAAATTGGCCCCGGCTCTTAAGGAAACCGCACACCGATGATCGTTCAGAAGAAAGCACTTGGCCGCCGCACGTTTTTGCGAGGTATCGGAGCCGCTGTTGCGCTCCCCATGCTCGATTCCATGGTTCCCGCCTTTGGGGCCACTCCTGCGAAACCCGTGCGCATGGCATTCGTCTACGTGCCGAACGGAATCGACATGCGCAATTGGAACCCCAAGGAAGAAGGCGCGCTCACCAACCTCCCGCGCATTCTCAAGCCGCTTGAAGCCTATAAGCAGGACATCAACGTCCTGGGCAACCTGACGCATAACGCCGGACGCGCGCTCCTCGATGGCGCGGGCGATCACGGCCGTTGCTGCGCGTCGTATCTCACCGGTATCCAACCCCGCAAGACTATGGTGGATATCAAAGCCGGCGTGTCGTTCGATCAGATCGTCGCGAACCAATCCACCGCGAACACGCGGTTCAAGTCTCTCGAGAGCGGCATTGAAGACGCGCGCCAGGCCGGTGACGTCGCTCTGCGAATAGGTGTAGGTCGTGG
>CAXSIG010000266.1:0-3433 GCA_964237255.1 uncultured Bryobacteraceae bacterium | reverse complement strand
TCCTGCGCCTACACCAACAATCTCGCGTGGCGCAGCGAGACTCAGCCGCTCCCACCAGTACTCAACCCGCGCATCCTTTTCGATCGGCTCTTCGGCACAGATGCGGGTCTCACTCCCGAAGCGCGCAAGCGCCGCAACATGTATCGGCGCAGTGTTCTCGATATGGTCTCATCCGATGCCAAGACCCTCGCGATGGACCTCGGCCCAAGCGATAAGCGCAAGCTGGACGAATATCTTTCGTCCGTCCGGGAGATCGAAACACAAATCGAGCGCGCCGAGAAAGACAATGCGCAAGTGAACCCCGGCATGGACAAGCCCTACGGCATCCCTGCGGACTTCGCCGAGCATTTCCGCCTGATGACCAACATGATCACGGTCGCGTTCCAGGCCGATCTTACGCGCGTGGTCACCTTTCTGGTCACCCATGAAGGCACCTCGCGCTCCTATCGCGAAATCGGGATACCCGATGGCCACCACCCGCTGACTCATCACCGCAACCAACCCGAACTGATGGAGAAGGTCGCGAAGATCAACACGTATCACGTAGAGCAGTTCTCCGGATGGCTGGGCAAGCTGAAGTCGTCGCGCGAGGGGGATTCGAACCTGCTTGATAACTCGATGATTGTCTATGGGGCGGGCCTCTCCGATGGCAACCGCCACTTGCACGAAGATCTTCCAACCCTGATTGCCGGAAAGGGAGGCAGTTCCTTCCAGACCGGCCGGAGCATTGTGTACCGCAAGGAAACGCCGATGTGCAATCTATTCCTCACGATGATGGATCGCATGGGCGTTCCGACCGATCACTTCGGCGATTCCACCGGTCCGCTCGACGGGCTCGACCTCACTTAAGCCATGCAGTTCAGCTCTGCGAAGCCGGCGCGAGGCATTGTCTATGATTCCGCCTTTGGTGAAACCGTGGACACGGTTCTCGCTCTTGCTCTTCTGCACGGCTGCGAAGCGAAGCAGAACTGCCGCGTCATTTCGTTAACCAGCTCCACGGGTAGTCTCGGTTCCGCCCAACTGATCGACTCCGTAGAAAAGTATTACGCGAGCGCAACTACTGGCCCGATGGCCGCGTTTCTGCCGCCGACCAACGTAGGCCTGACTCTTACCGCGAAGCCGCCGAAGAACAACGAACTGATTGCCGCGACATTAGAAAAATACCCGTCCCGCATCCAACGACTGAACCAAACGGCGATTGCGGAAGTTCTTATTCGTAATGCTCTAACCGCTCAGTACGATGGCAACGCAACGGTTGTCCTGGCCGGTCCGCCGACAAACCTGCAGAAGCTTTTGGAACTCCGCGATACGCAGGATCTGATCACAGCCAAGGTCTCCATGTTGGTGATAGCGGACCAAGGCAAGGACCTTCGCTCCTTCGTGAGTGCATGGCCCACGCCTGTAATCTTGGTCGATACGAAGCTTCGCTACCCGGCGTCAAGCATCGAAAAGGACTACGCGTACAATCCAAACCATCCCGTTGCCGATGCGTACCGCACCGCTTATCCCAATGCCGCTGATGCCCCTGCCATCGCGATGGCCGCTGCGCTCTATGCCGCCCGTCCTACGACCGACCTGTTCCGATTGTCCGAGTCGAATGGGAAAGTCCGCAAGCTAATCCCAAATCCAGACAAGACCGCCGAAATCCTGCAAGCGTTTACTGATTTAGCAAGCGCCAAGCCCATGCCTCGGATTCGCCGCCCTGTTAAGGTTGCGGACGATGCCGAAAAGGCGGAAGAAAAAGTTCAATGATCCAAACTCACGGTTACGCCGCGCAGTCCGCCGATTCCGCTCCCGCACCCTTTGACTATCAACACCGAATGCCGGGACCGCGCGACGTTCACATCGCCATCGACTTCTGCGGCATCTGCCATTCCGACATTCACCAGGCCCGCAACGAATGGAATAACGCGCTTTACCCGATGGTGCCGGGACACGAGATTGTCGGCACAGTAAAAGAAGTCGGAAGCGAAGTTAGTAAGTTCAAGGTGGGAGATATAGCGGGAATCGGATGCATGGTCGATTCCTGCCGCACTTGTGACAGTTGCAAAGCCGGCGAAGAACAATACTGCGACAACGGCGCGATTATTTTTACTTACAATTCCAAAGACAAAGACGGCAATCTGACCTTTGGTGGATATGCCGATAACATCGTAGCCGATGAAGCTTTCATATTGAAGATTCCCGCAAACCTGAATCCCGCGGCCACCGCGCCGTTACTTTGCGCCGGCATTACTACTTACTCGCCATTAAAGCACTGGGAAGCGGGTCCCGGAAAGAAAATCGGCGTAGTCGGATTGGGCGGGCTTGGTCACATGGCCTTGAAGTTTTCCCATGCCTTCGGAGCGAAGACGGTTCAGTTCACTACGTCGCCATCGAAGATAGAAGACGCAAAGAAACTTGGCGCGGACGAAGTGATCCTGACAAAAGAAGAAGGCTGGCACACGCCGCACCAGGGCACCTTCGACTTCATTCTGGACTGCGTGTCGGCCGAGCATGATCTGTCACCCTACATGGCCCTGCTGAAGCGCGACGGGACCCTGTGCCAAGTCGGCGTCCCTTCCAATCCCATGTCGATTCACGCGTTTTCATTGGTTGTCGGGCGCAAGAGCCTGGCGGGATCGATCATCGGCGGCATCAAAGAAACGCAGGAAATGCTCGACTTCTGCGGCGAACATGACATTGTTTCCGATATCGAAATGACTGGCTTCGATCGCCTGGAAGAAGCCTGGGACCGAGTGGTCAAAGCGGATGTGAAATATCGCTTCGTCCTGGATACCAAGACTCTTTAGGGGCGAAACTCATCGGTATTAAACACGCGCCAATCGCGGTGTCCAGGCCCGCGAACTCCTAATACGAGCGCGATTGAGAAGCGCGGTCCCTGGAAGTAGGACAAGCGAATGGAATGGGGACCGCTTTCCAACTGCACTTGCCCGAGTTTGGTAATCGGCGGGTGATGACCATTGTTGTCGATAATCATATTGTCATCGACATACAATATCGATCCATCATCTGATGTCAGTAAAAACCGATACTTACCAGGCTTCTTAATGAAGAACTTACCCGTGTAGTCGATTGCGAACCATTCGAAGCGGTCGGAAATACCCGGAAAGCCTTTGTCAAATCGACGTGGAGTTAGGTAGAAGCCCTTTGCGTAAATGGTCCCTACCTGTTTCAGCTTGCTAAAGTCCGGAAGAGTCAAGGTCATCGGCTCCAGGTAGTAAATCTTGCCTTCGAACGCGGTCAAATCTACCTTCGTGGTTCCGAAGAGCGACTCCGTCACGGTGGTCGAAAACCGCGCCCCGGAGTCTTCAATTTTTTCCGGCGGGTTTTGCCCGGAGCAAATGAGGTGCAGCAACCAAAGAGCCGCTCGCATAGAACCATCGTAAGCGCTAAACTCTCCGGTAGTGACCCATGTAGCGACCTCGGAGCC
>CAXSIG010000265.1:2063-7502 GCA_964237255.1 uncultured Bryobacteraceae bacterium | reverse complement strand
AGCAATAAAACCAGCCCGAGAGCGCCCATGAGTATTTTCAGGATTGGACCCACGTCGCCTACAACGTCCTGTTTCAATGGACGGACGTTAGGACTGAGTCTGAGCCTTTCCATCATTTTTCCTACTCGCTCCGTTTCGCCCCACGTTTTCCAAACACGGGCCAAGTCCTGATCCGCCATAGGGATCGTCACGCCGGGTTTGAGTCGTGCAATGCCGGTATAGGTGAACTCGTCCGTTTTGAGCCCGCTTTTGGGAAAGCGCTGCGGCAAGAAAATGTCCGGCGAGATGTTAACAAGCTCAAAATCCCGCGGCATGACGCCAATCACCTGGTGAGGAACGAAATCGATTACAACACTGCGGCCAAGCACCTCGCGGTCTCCGCCGAATCTACGCTGCCAATATGCATAACCGAGAATCACCGTCTCCGGCGATCCCAGGGTATTGTCTTCATCCGAGAACCATCGACCGACGTACGGTGGTACGCCGAGTGTTGGCAGGACGCCTTCAGTAGCCGTCACCGTGATCAATTCTTCGGGATCGCCCATCCCGCTCACTGTGGCAAGGCCGGATGTCCAGACGCCGAAACTTTCGAATGCCGTTGCGCTCGCCTTGCCTGCAGCGTACAGTCCGGCCGAGAGTTTTGCGTCTGGAAAGATCTTCCCCTGAATCACTAGCGTGTTGTAAACGCCCGCTAGCGAATCCGACTGCGGGTAAGCCAGCGGCCGAATGAGAACGCCATCCAACACACTGAATAGAGCCGTATTCGCGCCAATACCCAACGAAAGCGAAAGCAACGCCGCTACGCTAAATGCAGGCTTTCTTCGGATCATACGGAGGGCATGGCGAACATCGCTTAATACGCCCTCGATCAAAACGAATGTATTCATGTGATGAACCTCCTCCTGGATTAACGTTGAATTGCCCAGCTTTCTTTGCGCCGCGAACCGCGCCTCGTTGGGCTCCATTCCCCTTGCGATGTATTCTTCCGTGGTGATGTCCAGGTAAAAATCGATCTCCTCACGCTGCTCAGCATCGGCTTGATCGCGGCGAAAGAATCGGAACCAGTTCATTCCTGCTTCTCCGTAGCCGGATTCAGAATGCTACCGATCGCACGCACTAATTGTTCCCAACGGGATGTCTGTGCCGCGAGTTGCTTCCTGCCCAAAGGAGTGAGCCGGTAATACCGCGCTTTTCGATTGTTCTCTGACGTGCCCCAGAACGCGGCGATCCACCCTCTATTCCGCAGACGGTGCAGGGCGGGGTAAAGCGATCCGTGTTCCACCTGAAGCACCTCATCCGAACCGCGTTCAATAGCGTGGGCAATGGTTTGTCCGTGGGCGGGACCCAGAACAAGGGTACGGAGAATCAGCATGTCCAGAGTTCCCTGAATCATCTCTGACTGAAGCGGCGATTCGCGTCTTGGCATACTCGTGTCGGTAATCGACTAGTGTTTACGAAAAAATAGACGAATACAGTCTAAAAACGATAGCAAGACATAAAGACGATCGACAGGAACTGCAACCTTTATTGATTCCAACGCATTACGGTCAGCCGTCTCGCCGTGCTGATAAAGATCAGGGCAGATTTGAGGATCTTAAGGTCTGGCTCGAAGGGTTCTGTCTCTCATCGCGGAGAGCTATAGCTTGTGTCTGGTGACGATGCGAGCAACTATTCGCCGTTTACGAAGCCGATCAATTCCCAATACCGGGCGTTGCGCAGGCGAAATTCGCAGCATCGTCGATGCTGCCTGTCGTCTTATACTTTGCCACCATCGGATAAGGACATAACGGACGCGTGCGTGTAGTGGCGCCCGCTTCGACGTGTGCGCCCACAATGCTCTCCGGAGCCTTCCCCTTCTCCACCCAACCCATCACCACAGCGAGCCAGTCAACCGAGCCGCATCCTGGGCCGCCGCTGCAGTGAAACATCCCCGGCACCATGAACAGCCGATAAAAATCGCGAGTCTCGCCGGCGCCGAGCTTTTTCGAAACAGCCTCGTAGTATTCGATGCCCGGCAGGGGATTCACCTGCTGATCGCCCCATCCCGCGTATTGCACTATCTTGCCCCCACGCTTCTTCAACGGTGTTAAATCGGGGTTCCGAGGATTCAGGTCCGCCGCCGCCTTGGCCAGTCGCGCCGGATCAGTGTCCCAGTTGAACATCGTGAAACTCCATTCCGGACCCGGCGGCGGTTCGAGCATCATCATCTTCGCCTGGCTTTCCGATCGCGGCAGCACCGTCTTCGAAGGCGAAATCACATTATCCGGCCAAACCGGTTCGGCCCCCACCAGTTCGCCCGGAAAGATCTGTTTACCCCGCGAATCGCGCGGGCCGCTATAAATCTTCTTCAGGCCGTCGATTTGCGACGCCGAAAACACACCCGCCGGCAGGTCCTTCGCCGGGTCGAATTTGCAAGCCCGCGGATCGTCGATCAGCCCGTCCTTGAGCCCATCGAGTGCATCGCATTTTTCATAGATTGCCTTCGTCAGAATCGGAAGCTTCTCCGCCGGAATCGCCGCATCGCCGACCTGTGCCTGGCCGGTCCAGATCCGCCGCATCACATTGCCCGTTAAATAGACGCCGGGAGCGCCGACCACAAGTCCGTCAAAATCTTCGGGATACCGCTGCGCCTCCTGAAGTCCTTGCCGTCCGCCGGTCGAACATCCCACCCAATACGAATAGTTGGGCGCGGCGCCATAGTAGGTCTGAATCGCCTGCTTCGCCAGCACCGCCGTCTCATGCACCGAGAGATATCCGAAATCGATCATCTTTCGATGCCCGTTCGGATTTTCCGGCGTCACGTACGCAAAAGTCGCCAGCGGCTCTTTCGTCGCGTCGTGGCCTGTGTCTGTCGATGCCGAAGCGAACCCCTTGCGCACCGCCCCATCCACCGCGCTCATGCTGATGGTTCCCGCCGTGCCGCCGTTGCCCACCATTTCGAAGCGGCCATTCCAATCCGCGGGCAGCTTGATCGCGAAATGATTCTCGGGAGCGATCATGCCCCGGAGGTCGCAATGCTCCGGTATGTTGGCTCTTGCCGCGACCAGAGTGGCGGAATTAATCTGGGTGCCGGGTCCGGCCAAACGCTGGGTCAGCGACTCGCATTTCACAACCGGACCTGCCGCCCGAACGTGAGACGCCGCGGCGAACAGAGCGCAATAGATGGCACTGCGGTTCATCATTGCCAACAAATATATCTCCATCAGTCGTTCACCCGTGAGCGGGACACTCACTTTGGCGGCCAGCCATGGGCTTCTTCATAAATAAGTCGGTCGCGTCATTTGTCACCGAGCTTGATTTCAGGCTGACGAGAAGCTCGTCAAGTTGGTCGAGCGTCTCAGGTATCCCGCCCGTCCATCCGGAGGCCACCGCTGCGCGTATCTCCAGGCCGCCAACCTATCTCTCGACAGTTTTGGCAGGACAATAGTCTTGCCACTTGCCAACCCTATTAATAGAGATCCGCACCTTAGGGAGTAGCTGCGCGGCTGTGCTGGATGGTTGAAGGGTTGTCATGAGTATTCATCCAACGGTAGATAAAATTGTCGAGGCCTACCTGGGCATCGTCGATTCTGAAGCCCCCGGCCTGGTTAAGGGCCTATACCTGACCGGCTCAACGGCTCTTGACGAGTTTCGCCCCCACACCAGCGATATCGATTTCGTGGCGGTCACGGTAACGCGACCTGACTCCGCAGAAACCGCAGCCCTGGCGCGAACACACGCGCGGCTGCGCCATCTTTACCGACGGCCGTTTTTCGACGGTCTTTATGTAACCTGGGACAACCTTGCGCATCACTCCTCGCAAGCCGAGGGACTACCGTGCAGTTCCGAAGGATCATTCCACTCCTGTGGCAGCCGCGGTGACCCGGTGACCTGGCACACAATCGCCCGGCGAGGGATTGCTTGCCGGGGACCCGAACCCGAAGCCCTCGCGGTTTGGACTGATACGGAATGGCTAACGACTTGGACATTGGAAAATCTCGACGTTTACTGGCGGGGACTACTGTCACGGGCGGTTCATTTTCCCGATCCATGGAGTTTGACCGCGTATACCTCGTATGGTGCCGTGTGGATCGTACTGGGCATCAGCCGACTCCACTATACGCTGGCCACCGGTGAAATCTGCTCCAAGGAAGCAGCTGGCCGCTATGCTCTCCAGACGTTTCCGGAACGGTGGCATCGGGTTTTGAATGAAAGTCTGCGCATTCGGGAAGCGGACCGCGCCCGACCTGACTTGGTCAGTGCCGTTAGTGAGATAGCCGCAGACCTGCGGATGATAGCTCTTGGCCATGGTGGATCTTTGTATCGCACGCCCTTCGCTCGACGACAGGATGTGCTTGCATTCGGCGATATGGTTATCGCCGACGCCTCCAGCCGGTACGGTCTCCAAGGAAGCCCGAGTACCGTGTTTGAGTAGGCTGGTTAGGGAGTGAGAGTAAGTGTTCCGGGAAAGGCGGTCTGGCGCGACCTGTCGCAGGCCAGGGGCCTGCCCCACGCTAGCAATCAAAACTACGTTAGTTCAGAAAATACTTCGTGTACAGCGTGTCGCGCTGTTTCGGGACGAAGCCGGCATCTCGAATCAGCCGCCGCAACTGCTCCTCCGTTGCCCGATGGTGCGCGCCCGCCGCGGACACCACATTCTCTTCGATCATGATGCTCCCCACATCGTTGCCTCCGAATCGCAGCCCCACTTGACACGTCTTCAACCCCGGAGTGACCCACGAAGACTGAATATTAACGATGTTGTCCAGAAAAACGCGTGAGATGGCGAGCGTCTTCAAATACTCTACCGCCGTCGCTTCTTCCTTGACGAAACGGCCCAGCGATGTATTCTCACGCTGAAAACTCCAAGGAATGAAAGCCGTGAACCCGCCGGTATCTTCCTGAATTTGCCGCACAATCTCCAAGTGATTTACGCGCTGCTCGATCGTTTCGCCACACCCGAACATCATCGTCGCCGTAGTGCGCATTCCAAGCGAATGAGCCGTCCGGTGGACATCGATCCAGTCCTGCGTTCCGCACTTCAGTCGGCTAATCCGGTAACGCACCGCGTCGTCCAGGATCTCCGCCCCGCCTCCGGGAATCGAATCCAACCCCGCGTCACGCAACCGCGCGATCGTATCGTGAAGCGAAAGGCCGCTCACCTCGGCAATATTCGTGATCTCCGGAGCGGAGAAGCAGTGCGTATGAATCGTGAACCGCTTCTTTATGTTGCGCAGTAGATCTTCATACCAGTCGATTTTCAGGTCCGGATGCAAACCGCCCTGCATCAGGATGCCCGTCCCTCCCAGCGAAATTGTCTCTTGGATCTTGTCGGCAATGGTCTCAAAAGGCAACACGTAACCTTCTTTGCTCCCCATCGGCCGGTAGAACGCGCAGAAAGAACAATATTCCGTGCAGAAATTCGTGTAATTGATGTTGCGGTCAATAATGTAGGACGCC
>CAXSIG010000265.1:0-2053 GCA_964237255.1 uncultured Bryobacteraceae bacterium | reverse complement strand
GCCACGTTCTCCGGGTGAAAACGCTTCCGGACGGCATCCGCTTCGAGGCCGATACCAATCAGGTCATCGGATTCGAACCGCTCCAGAGCTTCGCCGCGTGTCAGCATATTTCTAGTTTAAGGCAATACACCTTCCTGCTCCATGCGGTTCACCAGCGAGCATACTCGGTATTTTATTAGTAAAACTTTAGGGATCCACATAAAATTTTAACGTGAACTGTTGACACACGGGAACTCGCTGGATACCATCCATAACAGCAGTTTAGGTTTTACCTAGTAAAATTACGGAGGAAAGATGAAATTTGCTTTAATTTTGGGAGTTTTGGCTGCGGCTACTGTTGGTTCTGCAGGTGCGGCCATGGTTTCGTACAACACTGCGGGCACAACTTTCGCTTGCTCGTCGCCAAGTTGTTCGGTCAATAATTCTAACGTTGGTCCATTCGGGATCACGCCGCTAATAACCTTCACGTCGGGTGCTAACATCGCGACAGTCACGTATACCGGACCTGGTCCTGGACCTGCAAATGTGCCAATTGGTATGAGTTCCAATATCAACTATGGCTTTTTCACGTTTACATGCGTGGTTTGCGGCCCAACGGACGTCGTAGCAATTCCTGCCTTCACGGTTGCTCTTATTTTGAACGACGTAACGGATAGTGGGACGACTACATTTAACGGCACATCGGCTGCCGGAAACATAACCGCATCCAGTAACGGTTTAGGGGTGACGTGGTCTCCCACTTCAGCTTCGTTCGCCGGCGGTAACACTCTGTTTTCCATCGAGAATCGTACCCCGTTTCCAACAGACAACTCTACTGCTGGTCAGGTCACGATTCGAGGCAATATCGTAATTGCCAGTTCTGTTCCTGAGCCCGGCTCCATGTTCTTGTTAGGCGCTGGCTTGATCGGCGTCGGCTTCACAGCTCGCAAGAAGTTCGCAAGCCGCAGCTAGTTCGACGTAATTGTTTCGGAAGGCCCCGCTGAGCAATCGGCGGGGCTTTTTGCTTGGTATCCTCGTATTCTCTTGCCCGCTCTCTCCCATTCCGTTTGCGCGCTGGACTGCCCGGACGCTTGTTCCCTCCACTTGGATGTGGATGCAACGGGCCACGGGTCGCGATTGCGCGGCGATCCCACTCACCCGGTCACGCGTGGCTTCCTCTGCGGCAAGGTTGCGAAATACCTGGATCGCGAATACTCCCCCCAACGGCTCCTTTACCCCCAACAGCGCATCGGCAAGAAAGGCGAGGGCGAGTTTCGACGCATCTCCTGGGACGATGCACTTTCTGAAACCGCTGAGAAGCTAATGGCCGCAGGCAAAGAGTACGGGCCTGAGTCTATCCTCCCGTATTCCTATGCGGGCAATATGGGCTATCTCAATAACCAAGGCATGGACCGCCGCTTCTTTCACCGATTCGGAGCCTCTCGCCTGGACCGCACCATTTGCTCATCGCCCGGCGTAGCGGCGCTGAATGAGACTTTGGGCAACCGCTACGGCACGGAGCCGGAGCAATTCCGCGAATCGCGCCTGATCATCGCCTGGGGCGCGAACATTCTTTCCACCAACGTCCACCTTTGGCCCTTTATTGTAGAGGCCCGCAGGCGTGGGGCGAAGTTCTACGTGATCGATCCACACACCAGCCGGACCGCCAAGCTGGCGGATAAGCATCTTGCGCCATACCCGGGCTCGGACGCGGCGCTTGCGCTCGGCATCATGCACGTGATCTTCGCCGAAAACCTGGAGGATCGGGATTACATCGACCGTCATACAACGGGAGTTTGTTGTCTCCAAAAACTGGCGGCTCAGTATTCTCCGGAACGCGTAGAAGCACTCACCGGAATTGCAGCCGCTGAGGTAGTTCAGCTCGCCAGAGAGTACGCTACCGAGACACCGGCTGTTATCCGGGTAAACTACGGTGTCCAGCGAAGTGAGCGAGGAGGCCTCGCAGTCCGTCTTATCGCCAGACTTCCCGCTCTAACCGGATCCTGGAAGCATGTGGGAGGAGGGCTGCAACTCTCCACCTCCGGCGCTTATCACGTCAACATTCCGGCTTTGC
>CAXSIG010000264.1:5533-7505 GCA_964237255.1 uncultured Bryobacteraceae bacterium | reverse complement strand
GGGACACGGCCTATGGCGACGGAGAGATCTTCCGGCAGATAAAAAGCCGGTGCGGAATCCCCGTCGTGGCGATTCTCCCTATCGGAGCCTACGCGCCTCGCTGGTTCATGCAATCGCAGCACGCCAATCCGGAAGAAGCGTTCCAAATCGCTCAGGACTGCGGAGCGAAACAAATGCTCGGAATTCATTGGTACACCTTTCCGTTGACCGACGAACCATACACCGAGCCTGGCGAACGTTTGGCGGAGGCTGTGGATTCCCATTCTCTTGGCCGCGAAAGGTTTCGGGCTATGCGGCCCGGCGATGTTTGGGAATGGGACTTTACCACCATTTAACTTAGGGCACGTATTCGTGAGTATGCGCTTCCGCGTACCAAGCAGTGAGGAGCTTTACTCACATGAAACGAAACCTACTGCATGTCATTGCGGCCGGCGCCATGATCGTTGGCTCGGCGACGGCCCAAACATCGACCACGCGCACACCGCCTAACGCTGCGACCATGGCCGCCAACCAAGTGGCGCGCCTTACTAAATTGCTGACGCTTACCGCCGCTCAGCAAGCCCAAGCGACTGCGATATTTACCGCGGCTGCTACATCGCAAACCAGCGTGCGCACCGGCCAACAAACGGCACAAACATCCTTACAGACTGCGATCACCAAGAACGATACCACCAGCATCGACACGCTCACCGCTCAGATCGGAACCCTTACCGGCCAGCAGATCGACATTTCGAGCAAGGCCCAAGCCGCCTTCTATGCAATCCTCACCGCCGATCAGCAAACGCAGTATTCCGCATTACAAGCTCCTGGTGGCATGGGTGGTGGACCTGGCCTGGCCCAGTTTGGACCACCCCGCCAGTAGAATCGATATTGCTGCCGCTCTGTATGCGCATACAGAGCGGTGAGGATGTCTCGAAACTCACATACGCCCGCATTTTACGCAACCCTTTACATGGCGTTTGCAATCCTCCTGACATTGATGATAGGATCACGGGCAATCAATCATTGTCTGATTGAGGGGGAGAAGAATGAGACGCTTAGTTGCGGGGCTACGTTATAGCCTGCTCGCTTTCTTATGCGCCGGAGCAATCTTTGCTCAGCGCGATCTGGCCACCATTACTGGGACCATTACCGACTCTTCCGGCGCTGTTATACCGGGAGCCAAGGTAATTGTATCCGAGCAAGGTACGGGCCAAAATTACGAATTGATCACCAATGCGTCGGGCGAATTTACCCGGCCTGCGTTGAAACCGTCTACCTACAACGTCACCGTTAGCGCCACCGGCTTCAAGAACGCAGAGCAACGCGATCTTGTCTTAAACGCCGGCGAACGTACCGGTGTAAACATCGCGCTGACAATCGGCGATGCCGGACAGACTGTAGAAATCATTGCTGCCGCACCGCTACTTCAGACCGAGAGCACGCAGCAAGGCGCGAACATAAATGCAAAGACGCTCACCGATGTTCCTCTCGGCGGACAGCGCAACTTCCTGTCACTGGCTAAGTTGACTCCCGGTGTAGTGCCTGCCGAGGCGGGCGCGCGCGACGCCAATAACTCCGGCGTTTCAGCGAACGGAGTCCGTAGTAACGGACAAAATAACTTCCTTCTGAACGGTGTCGATAACAACGTCAACACGATTGATTTTTTGAACCAAACTTCCTATGCTGTCGGACCTTCCGTGGAAGCGATTGGTGAAATGACGGTTCTCACGAACGGTTACAACGCGGAGTACGGTCGCGGTGCAGGTGTCGTAGTGAACGTCAATTTAAAGTCCGGAACGAACGGGCTTCATGGCAGCTTATATGAGGTTTTGCAGAACAAAGACCTGGACGCTAATACCTGGAATAATAATCTCGCCGGAAATAAGCGCGGGCCGTTCGTCGGCAACCAGTTTGGGATGACGCTGGGGGGACCGATCAAGAAGAACAAGCTGTTTATCTTCGGCGATTATCAAGGAACGCGGATTGCATC
>CAXSIG010000264.1:0-5523 GCA_964237255.1 uncultured Bryobacteraceae bacterium | reverse complement strand
GGGCGATCGGGCTTCATCCAGATTCCAACCGCCGCGTTTAAGACAGGCGACTTTTCCAGCTTGTTGGGTGCTGCAATTACGGTAAACGATCCGCTGGGAAACCCGGTAACTTATCAGAAAGGCGCTATTTTCGATCCAAAAACAACGGTCTATGCGACAGCCGCCAATGCGACGGCGAGCGTTCCGGTGGGCACCCCTCTTTCGCGGCAGATGTTTCCGGGAAACATTATTCCGCCCAGCCGATTCGATCCCGCCTTCGCCAAGATTTTGAACTTGTATCCGGCGACAAACCAGGCGATTCTCACGGGCAATGCTCCAACCAGAGATTTTTACTATTCGTCGTCAGGTGGACAAATTACTGATCAAGCAGATACCCGGGTAGATTACCGGCTTAGTGAAAAAGATAGCTTGTTCGGTTCGTTGAGTTGGTCGAACACCGGCAAGACTAGCGGATCCCCTTTCCCTGGCCCTCTTGATGGGGCGGATTTCAACGGCGCCCAAGAGACGGATCTCAGCCGCAACGGACAGATCAGCTACACGCGCGTCTGGACCCCAAGCCTGATTTCCGAATCTCGCGCGGGATTCACGCGCTTAGTCACTTCGCGTTTGGGCCTGAATCCTTCAACAGATGAATTCACGGCATTCGGCATTGGCGGCTATAACCCTACGGCTGCTACCGCGAACAACGGTGGGCTTCCTCAAATCAGTCCAAGTGGATACCAGCAAACCGGCGCCAATGACTGGATTCCCACCAAGGAATATAACAACGTGTTGGACTTCGTTCAGAACGTTGCGCTTACCCACGGCACTCACTCCATGAAGTTCGGAGCGGAATACCGCTCTATCAAGTTCCCGTTCTTTCAGGTCCCCGACCCGCACGGCAACATCGCTTATAACCCTAACGAGACCGCCTTCCCGACTGCGAACAATCAATCGGGTGACTCCATCGCTTCCGCATTGATTGGACAGCTGGAGAGCGGCAACATCTCGACAACAAACTTCATCTCTTCGCAAAAAACGGCTTGGGCGTTTTATGCTCAGGATGATTGGAAATTCTCTCCAAAGTTGACAGTCAACATCGGTCTTCGGTACGAGTCTTGGTCTCCGATCAACGAGCGGTTTGGCCGTCAATCGAACTTTGATCTGCAGACTCTGACGCTTTACATCCCGAAGGGCAACAATCAAGATGCGCCGCTTCCTCCGAACTTTGCGACAGCGTTTCCGACCGTCAAAGTAGTCCGCGGAACCGTACCGAGTACGCTCATTCCCCGTGATAAGTGGGATTTCGGCCCGCGTATTGGACTTGCCTATCAGTGGAACAGCAAGACCGTAATTCGCGCGGCTTGGGGCATTTTCTACGGGGGTGAAGAAAACCAGGGTGGCAGCCCGAATCGTGGCGAGGCTGTTCCATTCAACGAAACCGTTAACCTCACCCGTAGCGCTGGTGTGAGCGGCTACGTAGGTGTGTCCGATCCGGCTTGCACCAATTGTAATTTCTTCCCCAATGGTCTTACCGGTGGATATCCTACCAACGTCTTCACTTTACCGGCTCCGATTTCGCTGCTAGGTGTACAGAGCGACTTCCGCAATGGTATGGTCCACAAGTGGAATCTCGTTGTCCAGCGAGAGTTGCCTAAGAATATGGCGCTAGAGGTAGGTTATGAAGGTAACCATCAGGCGCACCAACTGATCCTCTACAACACGGATCCTTGCCCGAACTTGGGTTACGTGAACAATCCTTCCCTGAGTTGCGACAGCAGGCGCGTCGTGCCGACTCCGTATACGAATGGTGCAACGTCGGTGGGAAACAGCTTGACCGAAACATCTTCTTTCGGCTTCGGCAATTACGCAGCCTTTAGCGCGAAGCTCGAAAAGCGGTTCTCTCAGGGCTTGCAATTCCTTTCGGCGTACACGTACGGACACGCCCTCTCCAATTCACAGACCACGCTGAGCGGTGCGGTCAATTACGGGAATCCCGATCCGACAAACCTGGCGTCCACTTATTCCAGCGCGCCTTGGGATATTCGGCATAACTTCACCACGTCGTTTAATTACGAGTTGCCTTTTGGAAGAGGCAAACAATTCGCCGGTGGCATTAATAAGATTGGCGACGTTCTCATTGGCGGGTGGCAGAGCAATGGTATCCTCTCGCTGCGTACCGGCCAACCGTTTACTATTGCCGGAACGTCCTGCCAAGGTAACTGGGGCCGGTGCGTGCCGGATCTAGTCGCTGGAAAGAATCCGAATGCAGCTCCCGCAGGTGGGAGAAGCGTTGGAACAAACGGCCTGTGGTTCGACACCTCCGCCGTTCAGGTAGCTTACCAAAACGCGGCAACCGGAGTTTACACCGGCGGTAACTTGGGCCTCCAGACCAACATGGGACCGCCCACGCGCACCATGGATTTCTCCTTGTTTAAAAACTTCTCCTTCACGGAACGCATCAAGCTTCAGTTCCGTGCGGAAGCGGTGAACTTGGCGAATACCCCCATCTACAGCACGCCTGACGCGTCATTAGGCGACGCGAAATTGGCTGCGACTGCCACCACTCCCGCGGTTAACGGCAACGGTAACTTCGGTAAAGTGTTGGGTGCAAACGTCGGAACGGAACGCCACATTCAATTCCAGCTTCGGCTTTCGTTCTAATCGCTTACGTAATTCGCTGTTGTTAAGGCCGGTACCCCATAAGGGTATCGGCCTTTTTCATGAAATACCCTATTTGTTGTATTGCGAATAAATTGTAAAAAAACGTACCATGCTCTCTACTTGGTCCACAAGTAAATCTTTCGGAGTAATACGTCCGAAAGACCAGTCGGGTCTTCGCCAAAAGACCCGAGTAGGAGAGCCATGGTACGCAACTTTTCAAAACGCACGGCCGCAGTTTTGGTTCCACTTACTGTTGCCACCATCTTTGGGCAGAATAGCCCTTCTCACTTCAATGCAAGTGACCCAGGAATCCGATCGGGATCGCCAGCCGCAGGCGCGCCCCTAACGGGACTCACAGCACAGCAGATACTTCTCTTTAACGCAGCAAAGACAGTGTTTGGCGAGGTTGATTCCGTTGCCGGCAAGCTTCCCGGTGAAGAGGGAAGCGGTCTCGGGCCTAGCTTTAATATGAATAGCTGCTCTGGGTGCCACGCCTTCCCCGCAATCGGAGGAGCGAGTCCGCAAATCAATCCGCAAGTCGCCATGGCGACTTTACACGGCGCTAAGAACACAGTTCCCTCGTTTATTAAGATGAATGGCCCGGTTCGGGTGGCGCGCTTTCAAAAGAATGCCGATGGCTCAGCCGACGGAGGTGTACACGACCTCTTCGTGATCACAGGAAGGTCCGATGCGCCTCCGGGATGTCAGATCGCGCAGACTGATTTTCAGTCCCAGCTCTCGAAATCGAATATAAGCTTTCGCATTCCCACGCCCATCTTCGGAGCCGGTCTGATAGAAGCGATACCGGACTCGGTAATCCTCGCCAATAAGGGGGCCAATAGCCAGGCGAAAGCCACGTTTGGAATCTCCGGCCGCGAGAACCGCAACGGCAACGATGGTTCCGTAACCCGGTTCGGCTGGAAAGCGCAGAACAAGTCGATTCTGATTTTTGCCGGCGAGGCCTACAACGTGGAGCAGGGCGTTACAAATGACGTTTTTCCCAACGCCAGACAGACCGACCCGACTTGCGACACCAACTTTAACGCGGAAGACCATACGGATTACTTCACCGGAGCGCCAAGCGACGTTCAACAGTTCTCTTTGTTCATGCGCATGCTGGCGCCGCCGTCCCCGGCCGCATCTTATGGGAACGTGAACGCGTCCTCTATCGAGACCGGTCAAGGACTGTTCAATGTGGCCGGTTGCGTTTTGTGCCATACGGAAACGCTAAACACCGGTCTTGCCAGTTTGACGCCGGTCTCTAATCAACGCGTTCGCTTGTTTTCGGATCTTCTTTTGCACAACATGGGATCAAAACTGGCTGACGGGATTTCTCAAGGCGTCGCAGGGGGAGATGAGTTCCGGACGGCCCCGCTGTGGGGATTGGGGCAAAGGATCTTCCTGCTTCATGACGGACGGACATCGGATTTGACCGAAGCGATTTCTCAGCATTCCAGCCAAGGTTCGGAGGCGAATTCCTCGGTCAACGCTTTTAACGGCTTGGGCGACCGCCAGCAGCAGGATGTGCTCAACTTTCTTCGCTCATTGTAACGGCGGCGGGCCGTCTCATACGTAGAACTCGCTAAGCCGCGCCATAGTCCGGTGCTTCATTGCGACAATTGAGTTATGGGATGGCTCTTCAGTGATCCGCTTCGTGTGGGGACGCAAGCCCCTGACTTCACGCTGCCGGACGAAGCGGGCAATACAGTGACGCTGCGTTTACTGCGTCCGAGAAATGTGGTGCTCATCTTTTATCCCGGCGACAACACGCCCGTTTGCCGCGCTCAGTTGTGCGAATTTCGCGATCGCTGGGAGCAGGCCAAAATGCGCAACACAGCCGTGTTCGGAATCAATCCCGCGAAAGCGCAAAGCCACCACAGCTTCCGCGAGAAAAACAAACTTCCCTTTCCGCTGCTGGTGGACGCTGGTCAGAAGGTAGGCGCGTTGTACAGCGCCAATGGACTGATGGTAAAACGCACGGTTTATCTGATCGGTCCGGATGGCACTATTCGATATGCGCAGCGAGGGAAGCCCTCGGTAGAAGAAGTCCTCTCGCGAGCGTCGTAGGGCGGTAAGCCGATGGCCAGAGTCGTCGCATTCATCAGTACCTTCTGCCTCATCTTCCTTCTGATTGCTGCGATCGCATATAACCGGTTCTTCGTTCCGGGTGGCGGTTTGTTTCACCGGTCACTCGACGCTCCGGCGGTGGTGCAGGAAGTTCGGCAGCTGAATCAACTCGTCACCGTCAAGTACTCGCTTCAGAAAGTGGTCGGGTTGACGGAGCAGCACCAGCCGCTCGGAAGCGAGTCGATTTTGCTTCTGGTAGAAGCTCATGTGCTCGCAGGAGTAGACCTAAGTGACCTAACGCAATACGACGTGAACTTTCCCTCAAGAGAGGAAGTAAAGATTCGTCTGCATCCCGCCCAAATTGCCGAGACGTTCATTGAGGAGAAGAACACGAAGGTATGGGACCGCCGCATTACCTGGTGGACTCCTTGGGTGTCGGCTGACGTGAACCTGGAGCACAATGCGCGGCTTGAGGCGCTCAAGCAAGTACAAGCAGCCGCGCTTGGAATGGGCATTCTGAAGGATGCCCAAACGAGTGCCGAACGCGCTATTAGATCGATCCTGCAGGTCTTAGGAATCAAGAAAGTTACATTTATTCCGTACACCAGCTAGACCCCTGTTTGGACGGTGAATTGCTGCCCTTGGCACAATGCCCGAGCAATCTAAGCCGAAATCGAATCCCTGGCTGATTGCGATCTCGGTCATGATCGCGACGTTCATGGAGGTTATCGATACCTCTATCGCATCGGTCGCTCTTCCCTATATAGCCGGCAGCGTTTCGGCGACCAACGACGAAGCAACCTGGGTCTTGAC
>CAXSIG010000263.1:1638-7533 GCA_964237255.1 uncultured Bryobacteraceae bacterium | reverse complement strand
TGGAATTAGCGGAATTTAGAGATTGGCAGGCAATTCACTTCCGGTTGGAAAAACAGATTCTGAAAACCAGCCGTGTCCTAACTCAGATAGTCGGTGAGATCGAAACGGACGCCAACGCGGAACGGAAGGCCGCGCTACTTGCCATGACCGAGATACGGCGTCGCGTTATGGGGCTGTTGCCTGCCTCCATTTTCCTGTTGTTTCTGGCGTGCGGCGTTTTTCTTAGTACGCGTGTGACGCAGAGCATCGCCGAACCTCTGCAGAGCTTGGAAGGCGGTGCAAAAGCTTTAGGATCGGGAGACTTCTCTCACCGTATCGCGGTACACGGGAAGGATGAACTCGCGATAGTTGCTACCGCGTTCAACACGGCGGCGGAACAAATCGAGTTGCTTCACTCTGGGCTGGAAAGTCTGGTTGCGGAACGCACGGCGGATTTGCAGCGCGCCAATGAGAGCTTGCAAATCCTTTCGGAGCAGGATGCTCTTACCGGCATCGCGAATCGCAGGACGTTTGATCGAGCCCTACAAAAGTCCTTGTCCCTTGCGAGCGAGAGTGGCAATCCCGTTTCTCTCATGATGGTCGACGTTGACCATTTCAAGCGTCTGAATGACACTCACGGGCACCAGACCGGGGACCGATGTCTCATTCAGGTAGTGCGCAGCATGCAGTCCGTCCCGCTGCGCGGTCATGACCTGATTGCGCGATTCGGGGGCGAGGAGTTCGCGATCATCCTAAGCGACACAGACGCCGCAGGCGCACGCAAGGTGGCGGAAAAAGTTCGGTCGTCAGTGGAAAAGATGACGGTGCCCAATTGCGAAACAACTGCGATCAAAGGCGTGACCGTCAGTATTGGACTTGCGACTTCGCTGCCGGAGAACGCGCTTGGTGCGATTGCGCTCATTGAACAAGCGGACCAAGCGCTTTATCGAGCCAAACAGGGAGGCCGAAACCAGGTTTCCAGCTAAGAATCAAATGCCGATGCGCCACAATCGGAATCGGAGGAAAGCGCGTGAACCCGAACGAATTGCGCAAGCGCTTGTACAGCGTAGATGTGAATGGACTGCGATTGGACCGCGACGATGTTCTCCTCCTTTTAGGATTTATTCCGAGCGGGAAATGGGAAGGCTTTTTTGCCTCCTTGGAATCGTATCGCGATCTTCGCCTGAAGTTCCTGGAAAGACCGGAAGACCGCGACCGCTTCGTAGGGTTTGCAACGTGTTTGTTGGAGTTGATCTACGGGTGCGGCAAGGAGGCTGGGGAGACCCCACGCCGTGCAACTGCGGAGGCATTTACCGGAGCCCTTACAGCCTTCTTGGATGGATTACCACCAAATGTCGCCCGCGCCGCCCGTGCTGTGAATCCGGAAGCGTTTCGGGACGATGTTGTTTACGCGCTTTATGTCGACCGCTTCGCAAAGAACTTCGAAGGTCTCGAAAAACAGGTGGACTACCTGCAAGACCTCGGCGTAAATGTGATCTGGCTGTTGCCATTCCTGGACAGTCCCCAAGCGGATGCCGGTTACGACCAAAGCAACCGATATCTAGTAGATGCATCGTTGGGGGACACCGCGCAGTTCAAGAGTTTCTGCGAAGCGGTCCGGTCTCGAAACATGACTCTGATGATGGATTTGGTTATCAATCACCGGTCGAGCGATGTCATGGGTCCGGATCTACTCATCGCAGACCCGGTCAAAAACTCGCGCCGTGGCCGTGATTACTTCTTATGTGTTCCCAGCGATTTGAAAACGAAGCCAAACTTTTACGGGTCCGTTTCCGCATTCGAGGGGATGATGGCGCCGCCGGACCCTTCGGGTAAGCTGGCGGCAGCCGGTACAGAGATCAAGGGCTGCTGGTCCTGGCATACCGACGGCTTTTGGTATTACCATTCGTTCCTTCCGCAACAACCGGACGTGGATTACGATAACCCGGAAGTTCTGATCGACGACTTGCGCGTCCTAACTTACTGGATTGAAAGCGCGCCGGTGAAATACATCCGGCTCGATGCGATTCCATTCCTGTTCAAGCGAAGTAAGATGGCGAAGGCAACTGTCTGCCCGGAGTCCGCGAAGGACATGATCGTGACTCTCGATCCCGAAGTTCGCGCCGCCATCCCGGAAGTTGTGGATGCATTTGATTCCTACGCCGACGCCGAGTTCCCGCAGATGCATCTGATGGTGCGGTTGATCAGCGCCTTCCTGAAGCATCGCTATGGCGACTCCGTAGGCTTGCTGACCGAAAGCAACAGCAGCGTAGAGCGCTGGAAAAAATACTTCGGCGAAGGCACCGGAACGAAGTTGAATTACCAGTTTTACCGGATGCAGGCGTTTTGGGCGTCCTTGTTTCGCGGAGATCGGATTCCGTTGGCTCGCGCTCTGTCGGTCAGCACCGTACACCAACGAAATTGCGCTGGTGTGATGTTCGGACGCGTCCATGACGAACTGACGTTCGAGCGTGCCGAAGCAGAAGTGACAAGACGCGCGCTCGATCAACTGAAGAGCCGGATGACGAGCGTTCCTAATCATCTGTCCGATGCGGAACGCGCAAGTTTCGAACGAATCAACGCCAGGCTGCAAGACGAAAATCGACGCCGGCTTGGGCGCGAGACACGCGATCGCTTGAATCGGGTATTGCGGGATCTGGACGATCTCGAACCGGATGCGCAGGTTCTCCAAGCGAAAGAAGCGCTCGACGCACTGTTGGATTCGAACCAAAGCCACGCGAAACAGGGCGGCAACGTCGAACGGCCCATCAACCCTTACGACTTTTGCAACCGCGGAATCGCGGCACGCATGTCGAGCGTTCTCCGTGCCCTTCCCGCAAACCCGGATTTTCATGGCGACCGTGCGCTGGACCTGAAACAGAAGCACTGCCTGGCCATGGCGCTTCTTATGTCGTTTGATGATGTGCCGCTGATCTACATGGGCGACGAACGTGGTGAAGCGGATAATTGGTCCGCTCTCGAGCAGATAGACAGCACCAGTCTGGACATGCGGAATCTCCACCGGGACTTCAGCTTTGAAGATGGCACACGCGTGGAGCCGGATAGCCGTAAGCTGACCGGAACGCGCTTCGAGCTATACGAGATTACGCGGCGCTTGATCCAAGATCGCCGGGCTAGCGATGTTATGCGGAGGGGCACCCTTCAGTTGATCGAGCACCCCGGGTCTGACGAGAGTACCCTCATGTTTTACCGAGAATACTCGGGCAAACGCATACTCGTTGCCGTAAACTTTTCCTTGTCTGAACGAACCGCGGAAGCGCCCTCCACAATCATCCCCGGTGGACGGCAGAATCCGACCCTGTTCGATTTACTGACCAAAACCGATGTCCCAATTACCGTCGACGGATCGTATGCCACGTTTAGCATCGGCGCCCGAGACGTCAAGTGGCTCGTACTTTCTTAGATCGGAACTTAGTTCCTTATGCTGCGATCCGTCCGACGATGATGTCGGCGGTCAGTCGGAATAGCTTTTAGCGCCGCCGTCCGCCGGTTGCAAACTCGGCACGGCAACCGTGGTCTACCCAAACGCCGCGGTCGTCATAACCCCATGTTTCGCCTTCCCGGCAAGGAGTCCCACTAATTTGTCGCACCATGCGCACACCCTCGCGCGTGTTGATGTTGCAATAATGGCGACGTTCGTCGTCTGAATTGCAGCGGATTACTTCGGGATTGTAATCACGGCGATCGTCGCCGCGGCGGTCGAATTCCCCACGACCACCGCCCCCGCGCGCGATAAATTCGGCACGGCAACCGCGGTCCACCCAAACTCCTCTACGGTCGAATCCCCAAGTAGTTCCTTCGATGCAGGCCGATCCGCTGATCTGCCGCGTCATCCGCACACCGCGCGACGTGTCCAAGTCGCAGTAGTGCCGCCGCCCATCGTCCGATGAACATCGCACGCCATCCTGTGCCCACAACAACGACGCGCAAAGTAACGCGAACAACACACCCGTCTGCTTCTTCATCTATCCCTCCTGGAAAACTACAGCACCCGATACATATCGTACATGGATCGTGCTTCAGCGAACTAAACCGTGCAAATCTCGTAAGCCTGTTCGAGAGAGCGAACCGGTTCCTTCTCCGGGACGAATTCGTGGGCCAAAAAGCCTTGATACCCAAGGTCCGCAATGGCGCGCGCAACGGCGCGATAATCCAACTCCTGTGTGCCGTCGATCTCGTGCCGTCCCGGAACGCCACCGGTGTGAAAGTGTCCGATATGTGCGAAATTATCGCGGATGGTCCGGATAATATCGCCTTCCATAATTTGCATGTGATAGATGTCGTACAGCAGCTTCACCCTTGGCGAGCCCACACGCTTGCATACCTCGACACCCCATTCCGTGTGGTCGCACATATAGTCTTTGTGGTTCACCTTGCTGTTCAACAATTCCATGTTGACGGTCACACCGCGTTCTTCGGCTAATCTCTTGATGCGGTTCAGTCCGGTGACGCAGTTGGCCAGTCCTTCACCGTCGGGCATCCCCTTGCGATTGCCCGAGAAAGTAATCACGTTCGGCACATGCGCATCGGCAGCTAGCGCAATATGCTCACGCATATCGGCCTCCAGCTTCGCGTGATTTTCCAGGCGGTTGTATCCATCGGGAATGGTACCCGCGCCCGGCGTCATCGAAGGAACGAGACCGTATTTCTGGATGGTCGGCCAATCTTTCGCATCCACTAAATCGATGCCCTTTAACCCGATCCGTACCGCTTCTTTACATAGATCGTCCAGGCTGAATTTCGCGTAAGTCCATCGCGAAACGGATTGCTTAATTCGCCCGGCGGAAGCGGCGTCTAACGGTGCGGCTGTTGCTGCGATGGACGCGGCAAGCATGGTACGGCGGGTCATGACTCCGAATCATATCTCAGAGTGTTTCAGGGTGCTAAGACACTTTTTCGGCTATCGACTTCGCCTGTAGGAAGAGGAGCAGATAATCGGGACCGCCCGCTTTAGAATCCGTGCCGGACATGTTGAAGCCGCCGAAAGGATGCGCGCCTACCATCGCTCCCGTGCATTTGCGATTTACGTATAAATTACCGACGAAGAAGCGTTCCCTTGCATCGCGGACGTGGTCGGGGTTCGTCGAAAAAACGGCCCCGGTCAGGCCGTACTGCGAGTCATTCGCCATGGTGAGAGCGTGTTCGAAGTTATCGGCTCTGGTTACGGCGAGAACGGGACCGAAGATTTCTTCCTGAAAAATGCGGGCTTTACTATCGATGTCGGCGATGATCGTCGGCGGCAAGAAGTAGCCGTCCTGACCGACGGGATCGCCACCTGAGACCAGGCGTCCTTCGGACTTCCCAACCTCGATGTACTTTTCGATGGATTTCTTCGCGCTTTCGCTGATGACCGGGCCCAGGGCGGTATCGGGATCGGTGCCGTCGCCGACCGGGCCCATATAATTTTGGGGGTCATCGGCAGGGCCCACTTTCACTTGGGCCGCTTTTTCTTTCAGCCGATCTACAAAGCGGTCGTAAATATCGGTATGGACGATCGCGCGCGAGCACGCACTGCACTTTTGGCCCTGGTAGCCGAACGCGCTGAAGAAGACGCCTTCCACAGCTTTGTCGAAATCGGATTCGCTATCCACGATGATTGCGTCTTTGCCGCCCATTTCGGCCACAACGCGCTTGATCCAGATTTGTCCGGGCTGTGGCTTTGAGGCTAGCTCATTGATGCGAAGACCGACATCGCGGGAGCCGGTGAAGGCGACGAAGCGGGTCTTTGGGTGCTGTACCAGAAGATCGCCAATCGCGGAACCGCTACCGGGGACGAAGTTGAAGGACTTCGGTGGGAAGCCGGCTTCGAGGAGGAGATCGCAAAGAGCGGCCGCCATGATGGGCGTTTCGCTAGAGGGCTTGAGGACCACTGTATTGCCTGTGACCAGAGCCGCT
>CAXSIG010000263.1:0-1628 GCA_964237255.1 uncultured Bryobacteraceae bacterium | reverse complement strand
CCGCTACCGTCATACCCGCAAGGATGGCGAGCGGGAAGTTCCACGGTGGGATGACCACGCCTACACCGAGGGGGAGATAATGCATTTCGTCGCGCTCGCCGGGCAGTTGGACAACTGATTGAGCGCCGGAGAGTCGTGCCATCTCGCGGGCGTAATATTCGCAAAAGTCGATAGCCTCCGCAGTCTCGCCCTCCGCTTCTGCGAAGGTCTTGCCTGCTTCGAGGCAGAGCCAGGCATTGAAGTGGAGTTTGCGTTCGCGCAGGAGTTGGGCGGCGCGCAGGGCCATTGTCACGCGGTCATTTGGGTTGGTACGCGACCATTCGGGAAAGTAAGCAAAGGCAGATTCGACGGCCTTGATGGCGAGCTCGGGACTGGCTTTGGAGACTGTTCCGATGCGCTCCATAGGATTCGATGGATTGACAGAGTGGTGCTTATCGTCCGTGTGGATGCGTTCGCCATCTATGAGCAGCGGGTGATCTCCGCCTAAATTGGCGCGGAGTTTGGCAACCTCGGCCAACATTGCCGAGCGATTTTCCTGGACATTGAAATCGAGATAGGGTTCGTTAACGAAGGGCGTCATGAGTGTGTTTCTTTGATGGAGAAAGTTGGAGTTACGGTGACGAAGGCGTGCTGCATGTCATGGCCGAAGCCGCACCACCAACTAGATTCGGCAGCTTCGGTTAGGATGCGTTCCTTGGTGCGGATGGCAGTGAGAGGGTCGAGGTCGAAGCCGGCGATCCAGGTGGGTTTTAGGTGCTGGGCGGTAGGAACGAGATCGGAAAGCATGCAGAAAGTTTCGCCTTCGGATTGCGCTTTGACGACCAGGAGTCCGGCGTTGTGGCCTGGGGCCGGTTCGACGGTTACGCCGGGGACGATTTCTTCCGGAGCTTGGGTTAGGTGCATTTGGCCGGTGGCCACCAGTGGATCGTAATTGGCGTCGATATAGCTGACGGCATCACGGCTGTTGCGTTCGTGCGCGTAGGAGTACTCGGCAGCGCCGGTGAAGTATTGGGCGTCGGGAAATGCGGGCTTTCCTTCGTACATGTTCCCACTGCAGTGATCCCAGTGGAGATGCGTGTTGATTACAGTGTCGACGGGGAAATTGTTTGCAAGTTCGGGGAGTGGGGTGAGGGGCGGAAGGTTCATGCGCTCTTTCGCTTTCGCGTCAAACAGTAACCCGCCTCCTGTTTCGATCAGGACCGTGTTTAGATCGGTCTCAATCACGTAGCAGTTGAAAGCGAGTGGGACACGGTTCTGATCGTCAGCCGGTGTTTGACGTTCCCAGAGCACCTTGGGAACGACTCCGTAGATCGCGCCGCCGTCCCAGTAGTAGTGTCCTGCGCGAATCAGCGTGATTCGGAACCGGCCTAGCTGCAGCAGTTCGACTAACCCTGAACTAGCTTGCGTCCGCGCTCGAAGAGATCGGAAGCCTCTTCAGCGAGTTGGCGGCCTCGGTCGTAGAGTTCCTTGCCCTTATCCATCAGATCTTTACCTGAAGCGGTGAGCGATTCGCCCGCGCTACTTGCTTGATCGGTAATGTAGCCGCGTGTTGCGGCGCCTGATTTCGGGGCATAAAGAAGAGCCGCCGACGCGCCTACGATGGCCCCGGCCAGGAACCACAGGTAACC
>CAXSIG010000262.1:0-7585 GCA_964237255.1 uncultured Bryobacteraceae bacterium | reverse complement strand
CCATCCCGAATCAGCAACATCGGCCGAAGCGCCTCATACAAACAGTCCGGCACCCGCGACGCTTCGTCGATCAGGATCATATCGACACTCGAGAACCCCACGATGGTGTCCTCCCTCGCCGGCAGCGCCACGATCCTGCTACGGTTCGGCAGCACCGCCGAATGCGGATTCGTCCCATCCCCGCGCGTCGGAATCCCCAACTTGCGCAGAAAATGCCTCGCCTTCTGAAGCAACTCCGCGCTCTGCCGCAACGACGGGCCGGTAAACAGAATCAACGATCCCGGTTGCTGAACCGCCCGCATCACCGCCTTGATCGCCATCATCGTCGACTTGCCATACTGCCGAGCACAAAGCAGAATGCCGCGCTTAGCCGTGCTGCGCAAAATCGCTTCCTGCTTAGAATCGGGCGTAATGCCCAGCCGCGACGAACAAAACTCCACCGGATCGACGCAGTCCAGCCGCAACTCGGAGGTAACACGCGAAAGATGTTGAGGATCGCCGAGCGATCGGCCGATATTCATGCCTAAGCAGTAGCACGGCGTCGTGCCCCGCCAGGCAAGAACGACAACCCAAAACAGGCGAAACGTAAGCCAAATTAGCCGTAAAAAAATCAGCGACTCGTGTGACTGGGTCGGTGTAGGCTCACGCTTCCGCGCGTTCGAGTTTGCGTAAAACAGCCGCCGCGATCTCTCGGAACGCCGGCAAGTCTTGTTTTACAACGCGCCATATGAGTTCCTCTTTGATTTCGAAATAGTGATGCACAAGGATATTCCTCAGGCCAATTGCTTTCGACCAAACCGGGTCGGGATAGCGCCTGCGAAACTCGGCGCTCAAGCCGCGCGCCGCCTCTCCAATCACCTGGAGATGATAGAGAACCCAGACTTGCAGCTTGGCATCTTGGGCAAACATCTCTCGCGAATCGGTAGTTTCTTCTTGGATCCGATCGATCGCGCGAAGCACATCGCGGAGGCGCGCGAGATCGTCCCTCACAAAGGAATTGCTTCTTTTAAAACCTGGGCGCGAAATTCGGGGCGCAGCATCTCATCCGTGGCCACATCGACACGAGTTCCCGAAATCTCTTGCATGTCCATCAAGAGACCACCGAGGTCCAACAACGTTCGGCCCTCCTCCAAATCGACCAGCAAGTCGATGTCGCTTTGCGTGCCGGAAGTCCCTCGCGCAGTCGAACCGAACACTCGAACATTTCGCGCCCCGTGCCTGGATGCGATGTCGAGGATTACGTCCCTCTGTCCCCGAACTTCGCTTAAAGTCATACGCCTATATTTTGCCAGCAAGCCGCTCACGCTGCTGCACGGAACCACTGCTCGATCTACGACGCCGCAAGCTTCCCGCGCAAGAACCCCAAACAACCCGGCACCTGTTCAACAGTCAATCCATGCAGCAGGATAGGCCCTCCGAACTGATACTTACGCAACAGACTCACATACCGGTCATAATCCAGCACGCCCTGACCCGCCGGTTTGTGACCCGCTTGGCCGTCGTGATCGAGATCCTTCGCGTGACACAGCACAACATCTTTACCCACCAGCGCAAACGCCTCATCAAGAGTCTCCTTCATCCTTGGCAATGCCCCAGCAGGAAAAAGATTCGCAGGATCCATCGTTACTTTCAGATGCGGAGACCCGATCTCATCCAACAACCGGCGAGCCTTCCGCGCTGATCGACCACATTGCTCATTTCCGGCTCGACGGCCACAACAACGTTCGACTCCCGGGCGACGTCGGTCGCCTCGCGCAATCAGAGCGGCCATGTCCCGCCACGCTTCCGGCGAGCCGTTGTCAGGTGATAGCGCCACATGCTCTTCGGGTCGGGCGTGCCAGTGCAAATATGGATGAAGGAGGTTCCGACCCGCGGGCATACTTCAGCGAGGGTCCGTAGCCGCCGCCGCCCTGTCCGGCGCTGCTCCGCGGATGCCCAGGAGAAGACATCGCGTCGGCTACAGCCGATATTTTGGCACCCATGAATCAACACCCTACCAGATTGCCGATCTGGCAACACTGCTGACTCATATTGATGGGCCGAGGGCTCATGTGCCTCTGCCCTTTACGCGGAACCTTCTTTGGTCCAAGCTTGTTCGCCTGTTGCGCGCTCGTCCGGAAAGCTCTGCTAGTTTCTAACGGTGTGGCCCGCACAGCGTACACGGACATCGCTTACGAAATGCATGGGCTGGATGCGAAGTGATAGCAAACAGCTTCCGGCCATCGCAGTAAAGGGCGAACCTGGGTTAACCTAGGCCGATATGATGCGGAACGGTTCCTGGAGGCATTTGACTCAGAGTTGGAAGACCGCGTTCGATGACCAACGTGGAAAAGGGAGATCGACGCGTATAGCACCGAACGCTTCGCAAACCATTCGGAACCGTCGATCTGGTCGGCGATTCATCTAGCGGGCTGATGGGTGCTCGCTGACACGCTCGCGCATCCAAACTACGTCCATAGCCTGATCGTAAGCGATGGCCTTCCCTGGTTGGAGACTTGCTCCAGTTACGAAAAGCCGGCCAAATATTCGACGCGGATATCGGCATTCCGTCCACGATAATTTCGCAAAGACGATCTCGAGTCCAAAACACGTTCGCAGTTATCTCGCTTCACCCCAACCGGTCCGATTGGCAAAACATAAGCCGACGTCTCGATCCTAATCCTGCCAACTACCGGATTGCCGACGATCAGAGAGCGATCCGGTTAACTGATGAACCAGTCTGCCTCCTGATCTCGTTGCTGCACTGTGCTGACAACGCAACTCAGGATTCGCAGTTCACTACCACGTTTAACGGGGGGGGGCGTAGACTGCGCCTAGTCTGGGTGAATTGCTCCTTTAGCGCGCGAAAGAAGGCTTTCGAACAAAGCGCTGCGCCGCGAAGGTTCAAAAAAACCGAAAGGGTGTACAATTCCCTTCGATGCCAAAACGGAGATTCCAGGCCAGCTACTTATCTGTTACGGCATCGCGCATTATCCCCTTTTTCTGTCTCGCCGTGGCAACCCGAGCGATCTCTACCGAGCCGGAAGCGGCCTATGTGCGGCTGCATGGCCCTAGCGGCTCCGGAGACTATTTGGAAGTGAAGGGGGTCAATCCAACCGACATTCGGTTTTGCCTTGCACTCTTCTCTTCGGGGGGCAACCTCTGCAACTTGGCGGGCAGCGCGAAACGACCACTCGGCGCGACAGGTAGCGTGTATACCTATCGCTCCGACGAAAGGGGAAGTGCCTGCACGCTTGAACTTCAGCGCACGTCAACCGCTTGGGTCATCCGCGATAAGTCCCGTTGTGCTCAGCGATTTTGCGGAGCCGGACTCGGTATCAGAGAGGTTCGTTTTTCGTTGCGCCAGAAAACAAAAGTTAGGCCATGTATCGACGAAGAACAATAGGCAGGACCGTTCCCAATCGCCATGCTAATAAGACGAGAGCAATTCGCGGAATTCGCCCGAATCAGCCGGGAAGACTATGTGCAGCGGATGATCTGCCATCTGCGCGAGCGGTACCCAGAGTACTTCTACGCGCGTACGACCACCGGTTGTCGGGCGTTCATTGAGGAAAGCATACGCAAAGCTCAGTCATACGGCCTTCAAGAAGAATACGTGGTTACCCGTTATCTTGACTACCGCGTCTTGCTCGGGCTTGAGTTTGAAAGCGCTGAGGAGAACGCATGGATAGTCAGAATCCTAAGAAGCGGCGATCGTGACCAGCTCGAAAAGGTTGCTGACATCGATCGAATTCAGTTTGGCATAGGAGCAGCACTGTAGTGTCCCTAGGAATGCCGCCGGGCATGCAGGCCGCCAATGCAAAAAACCTCGCCATCGCCGATCAGCGCTTGGATCAACTCAGTATTCTCCAGAATTCCGTCGATCAGAAATTGATCGACCCCGCTTACTCCACGCCGGCTCAGCAAGCTGAACTCACGAAGGCGAAACAGGATATTGAAAAAGCTAACGTCGCGCTCCGTGACGAGAAGTTCCTTCGCGAAGATCTCGACGGGCAACTAAGCCCACCGGTGGACAAGGATGCTGCCCAAGGCGATCTTAAAAAGCTCGAAGAGTTGCGCAAGAAGACCTACCCGCAGTATTACAAGCATGGATCGCGCGTGGGTGATCCTTGCATGCGATGTCTCTCGAAGGAGATCAGCCGAGTCAAGCCCGCACTGCTGCCCAGGAGTGCGGAGGAATCTGCCAATGACATTACCGGCATCTTCGAGAACGGCCAACCGGATTACTGTGCGCTCTCAGATAACCCAGGCGACTTGGGGAAGCTTAGTTATGGGAAGCATCAGGCGTCAGAGACATCAGGCAACCTACGTGACATGTTGCAGCGTTACTCGGATTCACCAGACCCCGCTCCTAATGCGGCGTTGAAACAGCAGATGGACGAGCAACTCGGCAATTTCAGCGACGACGGCAAAAGCTACGACGGCACTGCGGCGCAGCGGGCTTCGTTAAAGAAACTCCTGAAAAACGCATGCAAAGATCCCGCTATGCAAAAGGCGCAGGATGATTTCTTTCGCGAGAAGTTCTGGGATCCGGCGGTCGATAAGGCGGGCGAGTACGGCGTGAAAACGTCTTTGGGTAAGGCGATCTACTACGACATGCAGATTCAGGGCCCGGGGCTCGTTGACGGCTTTTCGAGACGTGCGCTTAAAAACTGGAGTCAGGAAAATGGCGTCAAGCCTCTAGCCACAGCCTGCCAGCCGGACGACCCGAATGGCCCTGACGAAAAGACGTTTCTTTACCTTGTCGACGATGAACGTCGCAAAAACATGCAGAACTCATCCAACGCAGTATACAAGTCAACTACATACCGTCCCGACGACCTCGATCATTTGCTTGATCAGGACAACATGGATCTTTCGCAGGACTTCAACCTGCGTGGGCAGCCAGTGAAGGGCATTCCCAAACTGGGTGACTTTTCCAGGTCTGAAGAAGACAGCAAGACCCTCTAGAAAAACTGTAGCTTACGTCGGGAGTCGGTGCATGCGGCAGAACCGTAACGGCAACTTCGCGATCTGCCTTGATTGCTCTGTACACCTGCACCATCCTACCCTCGGCGAGAGCCCTGATAGTCGCCAAATCATACGGCCCAACTAGTTCCACCTATATAGCGGCATTGTTGATCAGTTCTATGCCACTCAACTTGGCGGTGGAATAGATTACGCCCAATCCGGAAATTGGGCTAACCAAAGCCAACTTATTGTTCTTAACCGGCCCAACCAGACTGAGAGCAGCGTGAAAACCTCTAGCCGAGTAACAATCCTGATTCGGCAACGCGTCGTGGGCATTTAACAATAAAACTCCATCAGCCGAACAAGCGGAGTTGGTTTCGTTCTAATCCATCGCAAGCGTCATTAAGCTAAAACGGCACTCATCAGAGCGCCAGCTCACGGAATTCCGGCGGCAGTTGGTGAGCCGCGACCCCTGCGGCTATTGCCTCCACGATGCGGTGCACTTGCGCCGCGCACCCGTTGGGAATCGACCAGCGTGCGGTCTGGTCAAGCCGTCGCGCTCTGTCGCACGCGTCGACAATGGACCGTCGGGTAAATTGCTGGGGCTGTAGTCGACGCTTATTGTAGCTTCCAAGTGCTTCCCGCAATGCGTCTACCACGTCGGAGCAGTTGGCCAATCTGTTAAATTCATTTGCGTCTCTGTGATGGAGAAGAAGCCAAAGTTCAAAACATGGGTTACAGATCGCCGCATGGATTCCCTGCCGCCGCGCCTCGCTGAGAGTTTGCGAAAGATTCCCGACATGGGGACCGGCACCACGGTGGTCTATATCCAACAGGAGCCAGCGTTCGTCGTATTCCGCGTGATCAAAACTCAGCAACCTTTCGAGAACATGTGGCGGCGATGATCTACCGTCCAAGGTCGGAATAACGTGAATCTGCACGCGCGGAATCTCAAAAATATCGAAGTATTGTTTGGGCACGTACGTGTCTTCGCACGCCACGATAAAGAGGCGGTCATCGCGGAACGTAGCGGTTTCACGGACAAGAGGTCGGTCTTTAAGCATCACGTGTTTCGTCTTGTCCCTTTGTCAGCTTTTCAAGGTTTCCGAGGAATGGAATTGCTCCAAAGCGGCCTTGCAGGTAATGTTTCCGTATCTCTAGATCTTTGCGGACTTGGAACTCAGCAAGTGAGTAGAGATGGGTGGCCTGTTCGCGATCCTTTTCGGCGAACCAGATTTCGTCGCGGCGAAGCAAGGAAAGGTCAAGAAGATTCGACTCATGCGTCGTGATAATAAGCTGGCCGGAGCTATCGGCGCAGGATGAGAGAAAGAACTCGAGCAGATGCCTGACTAGGATCGGATGCATTGATCGGTCTATTTCGTCAACGAAGTATACTCCACCCCGATTTCGCATTTGATGCAGCGCAGGCAGCAGATCAAGGAGTCGCCGGGTTCCATCGGATTCGTCGTCGAGATCCATGTTGAAGGTTCGTCCATCCTGGGTTTTGTGCGCCGACTGGAATCGTACAAGACGGTAGCCTTCGGGTCCACCAATTTCTATCCATGCATCGCCTGCAACTCGACCGGCTCGAATAAACCGGGGCCGCCCCAACTGAGCCTGATCGATGATTTGCCGTGCACGTGGCTCCCCAACAAAACCGGAAAGTTCGTCTGAAGAAATTTGGGATTTCGAAATCTCTAGTCGGTCCACGCCAGTAGATGAAGCCCGAAGAAAGCTGCTGGCGAAATCAAGAAGCGACGGATCCTCGTTCAATTTGCGCCAGAGTGACACGTGGGGCTCACCGGGCGGGACCAAATCAAGCACTAGCCAAAACCAATTCCGAACCGATACAAGTTCCGGCCCCACGTCGGTCGGAGGAAGGCCGGCAGTGGCAATAGTTCGGAGAAATGATTGATTAGGGGGCGCGCCCACGGTAGCGAGAGCGACCAAACGGGCGTGTCCTTTGACTTGATCACCTAGGACAACATCTCGATCCTGTCCACGTTGGAAGATCATTCGTTGGCGGCCGTCGATTACTTCGCCTAGCCACTCTTCGATTACCTGACTATCGTCGAGCTTAACTACGTAGCGATATAGCCGCTGATCTGCGATGAATTGCAGATCAAAGGCAGACGGCGTATCCGCCCGAACGCCAAAACGAAAGGCATCTCTCCCAGTTCCTTCGTTCTCACGCGCATAAATTGGATGAGTTAGGGATCGAAGATAATTAAGCGCTTTGAACAAATTAGACTTGCCCGCGCCATTCGCACCGTAAATCACGGCGGTTCGAAGTACTTTTGCAGAGGCACCTGGGATGGCGATGGCGTGATTACCGTGTTCCCCAGCTAACCGGTTACTCGCCACTAGTGACAATGTCGCTTCCGAATCAAACGAACGGAAATTTTCCACCGAAAACGAGACGATCATGTCAACCGTGAATTTATCACGAAGACTGAGGCGGCGTCGGTTACAAAGCCCGCACCGGCAAAAACTTAACGAGATATTTTCACACTTGGGCGATTTGGTTACTGGTAAAATGGTCGCGCCCAAAAGTTCCTAGTCAGATGGCACGGATCTCGATGAACTAAACCGCTACGCGGTAAATGGCTGCGAGTGAAGTTTTTAGAAGAGGGTC
>CAXSIG010000261.1:5303-7597 GCA_964237255.1 uncultured Bryobacteraceae bacterium | reverse complement strand
GCAAACCTAATGCGATAGCGCTGGCGTGCTGGAGGGGCGAGGCTGCGCCTACGGTCAGGAAATCATGCACCTTCCGGATGGAGTCGGTCAGTTGCGGGGATGCGATCACCCAGCCTACGCGCCAACCGGTTACTGAGAACGTCTTGCTCATGCTGTTCACCAGAATGCAGCGGTCGCGCATGCCAGGGAGCGTGATGAGAGGGATGTGTTGTGCACCGTTGTAGGTGATGTGTTCGTAGATTTCGTCCGTGATTGCCAACGCATCGAACTCTTCGCAGAGACGGCCGACGATTTCCAGTTCCGCGCGCGTGAATACCTTGCCGGTGGGGTTGTTCGGGGAGTTGATGATGATTGCTTTGGTGCGCTTTGAGAAGGCGCGACGTAGCTCCTGTTCGTCGAAGCTCCAGGCGGGCGCTTGGAGTCGCACGGTTTTTCGTACTGCGCCACAGAGCTTGATATCGGGATCGTAGTTCTCGTAGTAGGGCTCGAAGACGATGACTTCGTCGCCCTCGTTCACGGTGGCAAGGAGGGAGGCGACCATGCCTTCCGTCGCGCCGCAGACGACAGTAATTTCGCGCTCGGGGTCCGCTTCAAAGGCATAAGTCCGCTTGTATTTCGCCGCTATGGCATCACGGAGCGCCTTGGCTCCCCAGGTGATGCTGTATTGATTGATATCGGAATCGATGGCGGCGCATGCCGCTTCTTTGATTGCGGCGGGAGCGCCGAAGTCGGGAAAGCCTTGCGCGAGGTTAACGGCATTGTGGCGAATTGCCAGCCGGCTCATCTCGCGAATGACAGACTCAGTGAACCGGCTGGTGCGCTCGCTTTGAAATCGCATGAATCTGTAGCTTGCCACACTCATACGGCATGTTCGTCCGCGTTATACTTGCGCTTCATGCGAACCCTATTTCTCTCACTGATCCTGGTAACGTCCCTGGTGGCTGCGGGAACTCCCGAACAGTCGGAACGCGAATTCGGCAAGGCCCTGGCATCGAATGACATGGCGGCTCTTGACAAGTTAATTTCCGCGGACCTTGTCTATACGCATTCCACGGGCAACACCGACCACAAGGACGCTTATCTGGGCGCGTTGAAAAGCGGCAACCAAAAGTACGAAATGTTCGACTACGGAAAAATAGAGTCGAAGACGTACGGGAATATGGCGCTGGTGTTTGCCGACGTACACGTGAAATCGGTGACGAAGGGTACCCCCAGCGAATCCCACTTGAAAATTATTCATGTCTGGAAGAAAAAGGGTGGCGGGTGGGAGTTGGTGGCGCACCAATCCACCAAGCTCCCTTCCTAGGAGGACATGATGATTTCGCGACGCTACTTTTTCTATGGATCGCTGCTGGCCGGGGCTGTTCCGGCGGCAGGATACGGATCTGTTCCTTCGCTTCGCGCGCTTGGTTACAAGCCGTTTTATAACAAACTGAACGTGGCGGCCATCGGATGCGGTGGGCAAGGCGGGGTGGACCTGAACGATGCCGCAAGGACGGAGAACATCGTAGCGTTGTGCGATGTCGATGAAATGCGGGCCGCGGCGAACTTTAAGAAATTCGATAAAGCGCCGAAGTACAAAGACTTTCGCGTGATGCTCGATAAGGAAGGCAAGAACATCGATGCGTGCACCATCGGGATTCCGGATCATATGCACGCGACGGTTGGGCTGGCGTGCATGCAGCGCGGCAAACATGTTTATGTCGAGAAGCCTTTAACTCGGACGCCTTGGGAAGCGCGGCTTTTAGCTCAGGCCGCGGTGAAGTATAAGGTTGCAACCCAGATGGGGAACCAGGGCTACTCGCATGAGAGTATCCGGACGGCGGCGGAAATCTTGTGGTCCGGTGCGATCGGCGATGTGACGGAAGTACATGTGTCCGCTTCGCCTGGCGCGCATCCCACGGGACTACAGGAAGCGCCGCCGGAAAGCTCCGTGCCCAGTACGCTCGATTGGAACTTGTGGCTAGGCGATGCCGCGATGCGGGCGTACTCCGTGGAATATACGCCGTACAACTGGCGCGGCTTCTTCGATTTCGGGACTGGCCAGATTGGCAATTGGGGCATCCACACCATGGGGCCTGTGAACCTGGCGCTGCAACTCGGGGCGCCCATTAGCGTTGAGATGGTGAAGGTCAGCGGGTCCAGCAAGCTGACTTTTCCAGAACGCGCCGTTCTGAAGTTTGATTTTCCGGCGCGTGGGGAGATGCCGCCCGTTAGTATCTACTGGCACGATTCGGCAAGGCCCGATGACGACGAAGCGTTCCACGTTCCCGGTATGGAGAACGAGAGCATCC
>CAXSIG010000261.1:1914-5293 GCA_964237255.1 uncultured Bryobacteraceae bacterium | reverse complement strand
CAATTTGGGCGACAAAGGGCGCGGCCGGCCGAGGAGTGCCGCCCCACCACGAACTGGCGGGCCCCCGCCCCGCCGCGATCCGAACGCTCCCCGCACAGGAGCCGGCGGACCCGGTGTTGCCGTTTATGGACCCGGCAACACATCACCGGCGAAGCCGGGTATCCTGACAGGTAACGGCGCGGTCTTCGTGGGATCGAAGGGCCTGATGGCCACCGTAAACCGCGGAGAAGGCGTCCATTTGCTGCCTGAATCGCGCTGGAAAGATTATGTTCTGCCGCCGCAGTTGCTGACGCGGTCGCCGGGACACATGCTGGATTGGGTTCGCGCCTGTAAAGGTGGCGACGCATCCTGCTCAGACTTCAAGATTTCGGCCCCGTTCGCCGAGTGGATGGTGCTCGGTGTCATCGCGTTTCGCGTCCCAGGCAAGTTGAACTGGGACAGCGCAAATTTGCGGTTCACCAATAGCGCCGAAGCCAACCGTTACGTGAAACCGCAGTTTCGCCCGGGTTGGGAATTAAAACTTTAAGAGTTTTGCACAAGGAGAACGGACGACGTGAACGATTTGCACGATTTTTTGAGCCTCAGCTATACGGAGTTGGAGGAGCGGAATCTTCAGGCGAAGGAACAACGCATGAAGCGCGTGGCGCCGGACAAGATCCAGGAAGAGCGCATCAAGTACCTGACGGATGAGAAGCGCATCAAAGCGGTGACGGTGCTTTTCAGCGATCTGGAAGGCCGCCTTCACATGCTGGATTACGACAAGAAATTTCTTGTTAAGAGCTGGGACAATCTGACGTTCGATGGCTCTTCGATTCGAGGCTTCACGGCGCAGCGCGAAAGCGACCTTCGCCTGTCGATGGACTGGAGTTCGTTCTATTGGGCGCCCGCGGATATGTTCGGCGCAGGCAAGGTGCTGGTTTTCGGTGAAGTGATCGATAAGGACGGCAGCCCGTACAGCGCGGACATTCGCGGCGTTCTCAAACAGTACGCCACGGACTTAAACAAGTCCAAAGGCTACACGCTGAACGCGGCGAACGAAATCGAGGGGTTTCTCTTCGAGGGGAAGGACGCGGAACGCAATTACCATCATCACCACACGTTTCAATACGTCAATACGGGCGGGTACTACCATTCGCTGCCGGGCGATCCGCTACGGACGTTTATCGATACTGCCGCCGAAGTCCAGCGCGCCATGGGCTTTCAGAACGAGAAAGATCACCCGGAAGTCGCGCCTTCGCAGTTCGAGATCAACTATACCTATGGCGAGGTAGTCGCAGCCGCTGATCAAATTCAGCTATACAAGCTGATTTGCCGGCAAGTCGCAACAAAGATGGGCTTGACCGCGTGTTTCCTTCCCAAGTCGGCGTGAATGGAAACGGAATGCACACGAATGTGTCCATCACGGAGAGCGGGAAGAATCTGATGTGGGACCCGAACGGGGTGGAGAAGATCAGCAAGTTCGGGTGGGATTTTGTGGATCGCATCCTGACCCACGGAAATGATCTTTGTCTGCTGCTGAACGCAAGCGTCAACGCTTACCGGCGACTCGATCCCCACTTTGAAGCGCCGAACCAGATTAAGGCTTCGGCGACAGATCGCGGTTCGATGGTGCGGATTCCAATCGGCAACGAGAAGAGCGCGCGCGTGGAAGTCCGCTCCGTGGGACCTGACGCGAACCCTTATATGGTGTTGCTCAGCGTTTTCCGGACCGGGCTGGATGGGGAAATCTCCAAAGTGGAAAATCTTCGCGGCGCAGACCGCTATTTGCCTGACAATATTTACGATGCACTCACTAATTTCCGAAATGCCGAGTGGACGACAAAACTGCTAGGGGCGGATGTTAAAGCGCGCTATGCGGATTTAAAGCAGGCTTCGGCAGACCGTTGTGCGCGTTTATTGGGAACAGTTGTAAAAGTTCCGGAAGTGCAGTACCACCATGAAGTTTACAATCAATACCTCTGGAACCAATTCTAATTAAGACGATTGAAATGGTTTACGCCGCAATAACGGCGTAAACCATCTAAATTCCCCGCCTTTTCACTGCTACATATCTCCTCCGACAGTAGTGGTTTTACCGTAGTTACTTGTCATCTGCGATATTGTTAACGTACGTACATTACTCGCTTTTAATCTCTCCCTTGGACATTTAATCGCTTGACTAAACTACTGGTAATATTTCTGTCTCTAATTGGAATGGCACGCGCGGATTTTTCGCTTTCAGCCACTCCGTCAAAATTTAATCTGCAAAAAGGGTCTTCGGTAACCGTCGTCGTTAGCCAGACTACCCCCTCATTTACTGGGGTCTTGGACTACAGTCTTCTAGTTCTTGATAGCGAATTTTCATATACTTTGACTCGCACTGGAAACACGGCAACTTTCGTTATCTCAGCCGTGGCCGGTACGACCGTCTCATCGACATTTTTTACGGTGCAGGCAACCTCCGGCAACTTCATACACAACTTTGTGCTCCGAGCGACCATTGTCGATCCTCCACCAGCCGCACCGACTGTGCAAGCCACCTCCGGATCCATTTCGATATCCTCCGTTGTGGCAACAAATGCCCAAACCGTCAACCTCACCACACTAGGAACGGGTGATTGGTTCTCCATGGGAAATTATGGAGCTAATATCTGTTATGCCGGACCTTGCATGTCCGTCAGAAAAATACAGGGACGGGGCTAATTGGCGTTACCAGCGTAGGCCCAGGTGACAAAAACCTCTACACGTATTCACCGAACCTGACCAACGTTACGTGGAGCGACGGTACGGCGGTGCCTAACGGCACAGCGTCGTATACGCTCAATACGTCTATCGGACTTCAGGCATTCGCTTCCACAACTCAGCGAACGCTTACTCTGGTCGCAGGAATGGGAGGAGGTTCGGGCACGTTAACCGTCTCCGCACACATGACAGACGGAACGACGGCCGATGTAAGCGATACCCAGACGTTTTCCACGTCAGGGATTCGGATTTACACCATACCATTCAAAGCCTCAAGTGCCGGGCGCCAACTACAAATCACCATGACCCGGACAGGGTCTGCGCTGGTACTGTACGGTGGCGCTCTGACCGGAAACATTAGCCCCGAGACGCACTACATGCTGCTAACGGACGATATTCAGGCCTTCCTCCTTACAGCTTCCGCGGGGGACACCCTTCAACTTCCGGATGGCTACGCATATGTTGGACACCTGATTTTACCGACTCGTCTGGCAACTGGTTGGGTGGATATAAAGGGCAATATCCCGGCAGCGGCAAATACTCGCATTAGACCCGGAGAGACCAAAGTCTCGATGATTAGTCCAGACAGCCAACCTGTGCTGCAGAACGACGTAGCAAACCCGGGCCATACGAAACGCGCGGCCCGGGGCTATCGGTT